>PQXD01000013.1:41073-66479 GCA_003194485.1 Deltaproteobacteria bacterium | reverse complement strand
CAGCTCGGTATTACCACCCTGTATGTCACCCATGACATCACCGAGGCAAGGGAGGTGGCCGACAGAATAGCCGTCATCCTTAAAGGACGTATAGAACGAATAGGAAAGCCGGAAGACTTGCATACCTCCTTTTTGACCAACTCTTTAATCTTTCTCAGAGACAGACAACTAAATAATGTCTGAACGAAAATCCCTGGTTCTGCCCACATATAATCCCAAATTATGCAGCGAAGGCCATTTATAGATAATCAGCAACTGATTTATCAAAATAACCTGCTGTTTTTTAATGCAAAAAGCCTCCTTTCCTGGTAAAATAAGATTGTCTGAAAACAAGAAAGGGAGGCGCCAAATCTGGGTTTATATTTCCAGGTGCGGCAGAAGGGCGTATAATAATTTTATATACAGCGGATTTTGTGACTTTGACATTTTATGGCTAACATTTAATGAACATTCCCTGATACTTTAAGAAAGGATATTACGTCGATGACACCCGAGGACAAAGCGATCATAGCAGAGTGGTACCGGAATGTTGACGGCGAAATCCGCATCGGTCTTATCCGGACAGAAGATGATCGCGGCAAGCAAATTCAGACGTTTTGCGAGGACCTTAGCCGTCTGGCTCCAGGCATCCGAATTGAACAAGAGGAGAGTGACGGAGAACAGTTACCGGAAATCAGTATAGGGCAGAATATAAGCTATCAGGCCGTGCCTTCGGGAAGAGAGCTGGCACCGTTTCTGGATATACTGAGCGACCGGGCAGCGCTTGCCGGGAAACTGCCCTTGTCCGTTCGGGAAGCCCTCAGTCAGGTCAGGGTCCCAGCGATGCTGAGGGTCTATATTGCCCCCCAATGTCCATTTTGTCCCCAGGCGGTGACCCTGCTGCTGGCTCTTGCCGCCCCGGAAGGCTTGATTTATCTCACCGTTATCGATGGGACCCTGTTCTCTGAAAGGGCCGAAAACGACCATGTCCGGTCTGTACCCACGGTTATATTGGACGATCAGTTCCGATGGACAGGAGCGATTCAGCTCGAAGAACTCGTACATATGATGCTTACCCGGGACCCTTCCCGGCTCGGTACTGATTCGCTCAGAAAGATCATCGAGCAGGGTGATGCCGCGGGTCTGGCGCAGATGATGATGGAAAGCGGGAAAATTTATCCCGCATTTCTGGATCTGCTGATCCATGAAAAATGGCAAATTCGTCTGGGCGCAATGGTGGCATTTGAATACCTTGCCGAAGAGCGTAAAGAAATGGCCTCGCAGGTTATCGTGCCTTTGTGGGATCGGTTTTCCAGGGTGGATGATCAGGTCAAAGGCGATATCCTCTATGTTCTGGGTGAATCAAAGGATCCGAGTGTGATCCCGAAACTCAAAAGTGTTAGCAACGGCCCTTATTCTGGCGAAGTTCTGGAAGCCGCCATCGAGGCATTAGAAAAATTCTCGTAGAAATATGGCCGGCACTGCCGGAACAGCCCGCCGGGCATGAATGGCACTCAAGGTCTGAAGATCCTACTCTGGCAGATGCCATAAAAAAACTTGACTCAAACCGGCCACTAAGGAAATTATAAATCTCCAATGCCGTTGGAACAAAATGGGTGGCCGGATAACTTAGGATTCAGTGGCCATGGTTGACTTCAGGCCTTCCTCAACCGCTCTCTTTATGTATCACTCATATATTTTCTTCATAAAAAAATCATCATAACACGATTTTACTCATGAGTAGAGTAAGATGCACATGATTATGCGTTTCCATGCGGGAGCGTGAAATGAGGTGAAATACGGATATTCCTGCCAATGGATAGGGTTTAGGGGACGGAGCAAAATGGCGCCAGGTGTTGGCGGGAAATGTAGGCTTTGAACTTTGAGAGCCGGTGGCTCCTTCTCGTAGACCTGTTTCATTCCCCCTCCAAAAAAATTTCCAATTTCCAACTTCAGGCCGTGAACGGCTACGTAAATAGTAACAAGTGAAGCGGCCGAGCGCATTAAAAACCCGGATTTTACCCGACATCGGGCCTATATATGGCGATGTGGGGAGGCATTTGGCCCGATGTCCATTGTTTTTTCCAGACATGGAATGCAAATTTTAATCAAGGAACGCGGCCGCTTTTCTAAACAAAAAAATACAGGAGGTATTGCGATGTTCAAAAAAGAAAACGTTACAGAAAGCCATGGTATACATGCAGTATGGAAGCCCTGGTTGCTCAGTGTATTGGCAGTCGTGTGTCTGCTTCTTATGGGAATGCAGGGCAAAGTAATGGCAGATGATGGTAGTGCTGAAAAGGGATTTATAGAGGCTATGGATATTAACCTCCAGGCCGAATGCCCGTCAATGCAGGGATTGCCTGAGGATCGTAAGGACATGAAGGGGTTTAATCATAAAGCGCATGCGAAGGAATATTTAAAGGGAAACTCTTCTTTCTCTGATGTGCAATATGATGACGACTTCACCTGTGCAGCCTGTCATCCTGGGGCCGGTTCGCAGGATGAAATCCTCAGGGAGCCTGTATGCAACAGGTTATCAGGTGCGTTGGCTGCTGCAGGAGGCCCGCAAAACCTGAAAAAGTATTATCATAAAACCTGCCTCGGATGTCACAGGAATATGCACAAGGCCGGAAAAGCAACCGGGCCGGTGAGGTGTAAGGGTTGTCACACTAAGTAATAGTCTTTTGATATGAGCCTCTTACGAAACTGCTTGCGGGTGGCTCAATACCTTAAAGGAGGTTATGCTATGAAAAAGCTTCATATTGTTTTATTATTGTTAGTAACGTGCTTTGCATGGAATATTATGCCATCAACCTGTGAGGCCGCTCGCCAAAAAGGAAAGGTGGCGGCAGTAGTCAAAGAAGATACGGAGATATGTAAGGCGCTGAAGGATCTCCTTCCCGACCACGGAGAAGAGCCATGCGAAATAAAGGGCCAGATCTCCAATCTTGTTCTGATACAGGGGACATTGCCTGAGAAACTCGAGCCCGAACAGAGCATCATTCTTAAAGTAAAGGGCTTAGGTAAGTTTATGGCAAAGGTTGTATTCCTTACTGAAAGTGATACTACACTGAATGATATAGCCTCGGCGTTAGTCAAGGAGGAAGGAGGCATTATATGGCGCAGCGAAAAAGACGGTCCTTGTATATTACTCAAAGCAGAAAAGGAGTTTCTGCCTCCTGTGGGAGATGATGTCAGCCTGAAAGTCAAATCTGCAAGGAGAATATTAGAAGGCTGTTAAGCTGAACTCTTCAAATCCGGGGCCCTTTCAGAGAAGCCGGAATTTCCTGACAGGGCCCTTGCTGGTGGAAAAGGAGGTATTATTATGAATATACGTTTTTGGACTGTTTGCGGATTGGTTTTGATGATGCTGTCTGCCTGTGCCGCACCACAGACCCGGACCCAGAAAGGCGGGGCTTACGGTGCCGCGGGAGGTGCTGCAGCAGGGGCAATCATAGGTCAGGCTATAGGCCATGATACCAAGGCAACTCTTGAAGGTGCGGCCATCGGGGCGGCAATAGGCGGTCTGGCCGGTGCCGGAGCCGGTCATTATATGGATCAGCAGGAACAGGCCCTCCGGCAGGCCGTGGCAACATCAGAAGCTGCTGCTGTACAGCGCCAGGGGGATATCTTGTCCGTTACCCTCAAGAGCGATTTTCTTTTTGATGTGGATTCCAGTGTTGTGCATCCCGGGGCCTATCCCGAGATAGACCGTCTGGCCGGGGTGTTTAACCAGTATCCTGACACAATGATCCGCATAGAAGGATATACTGACAGCACAGGTTCTGAAGAGTATAATCTGCATCTGTCCCGGAGAAGGGCTGAGGCTGTAAAACAGTTGCTTGTTTCAAAAGGAGTTTCTTCGAGCAGGATGACGGTTCTGGGCTATGGGGAAAGCAGGCCCAAGGCCGGAAACGATACTCCTTACGGCCGGCAGCTCAATCGGAGGGTTGAGATCTATATCGAGCCCAGGCGGTAAAAATTGGGAGGAACGCATGCGGGATACCTTGGCCGTGATCCTGGCCGGAGGAGTAGGAAGCAGGCTTAATGTCCTGGTGCGATACAGGGCCAAGCCGGCCGTGCCGTTTGGCGGCATCTACAGGATAATTGACTTTGCCCTTTCAAATGTCATGAATTCAGGCCTTAATCAGGTGGCAGTGCTGACCCAATACAAGCCTCTTTCCCTCATGGAGCACATAGGGACTGGTGTCGCCTGGGATTTTGTGGGCAGGACCAGGGGGATAAAGATTCTGCCTCCGCGTACAGGAGAGAAAGATTCGGACTGGTATAAGGGCACTGCAGATGCAATACGGCAGAATCTGGACTTCATAGAGGCCAAGCCATCAAAACAGGTCCTAATACTCTCAGGAGATCATGTCTATTATATGGATTACAGGGACATGGTTAAACACCACAGAGATTCAGGGGCCAAGGTTACAGTGGCTATGATGACTGTTCCCTGGGAGCAGACATATCAATTCGGAATAGGCATCCTGGATGAACGGGGACGGATCATTGGCTGGGAGGAGAAGCCTGAAAAGGCAAGATCAAATCTGGCTTCAATGGGGATTTATGTATTTGATACCGGATACCTTGTCGAATCACTGAGGGCTACCGATGAGGTGGACTTTGGCCACCATATCCTTCCCAGGGCCATGGAGGACGGGCAGTTGTTTGCCTACACTTTCCGCGGATACTGGCGGGATGTGGGAACGGTGTCTGCGTACTGGGAAGCCAACATGGACCTGCTCAGGCCGGGAAGCGGCCTGGAGCCAGAGATGTGGAGCATATGCACCAACGTTGAAAATGAGGGCCTGCCATTTGACTTTCCCCCGGCAAGTATTCTATCCGGTGCCGAAGTAAAGAATTCGGCTATTACAAAAGGTTGTGTGATAAGAGGCATGGTAAAGGGATCGGTCCTTTTCCCTGGAGTAGTAGTAGAGTCAGGGGCAAAGGTCCTTGATTCCATGCTCATGCATAATACCTGGGTGGGTAACGGAGCGCTTTTAAACAAGGTGGTGACTGACAAGGAGGTCACAATCGGCACCGACTCCAGCGTCGGACCGGGAAATATTGACGCGGCAAATCGCCTTTATCCCGAACAACTTTCTGCAGGAATAACCCTGATCGGGAAATGGGCCTCTGTGCCTGAGGGTGCAAAGGTCGGCACAAATTGTATTATTGCCCAAAAGGTCACGAATGATATGTGGCCGGAAGATTTATTACTCCCTGACGGGGAGACATTGGAATGATTTTTCAGGAGATTATTACAAATCTCAATAGATACTGGCAGGAACGCGGGTGTATACTGCTGCAGCCATATGACATGGAGGTGGGGGCAGGGACCTTTCACCCGGCCACTTTCCTTCTGTCCCTGGGTCCTGAGCCGTGGAGTGTCGCCTATGTGCAGCCTTCCCGGCGTCCCACAGACGGCCGTTACGGCGAGAATCCCAACCGCCTTCAACATTATTACCAGTATCAGGTAATACTCAAGCCCTCACCTGATGACGTACAGGACTTGTATCTCCAAAGCCTGGCCAATTTCAATCTGGACCTGGCGGAACACGACATACGTTTTGTGGAGGATGACTGGGAGTCACCAACCCTTGGGGCCTGGGGTCTTGGTTGGGAGGTCTGGCTGGATGGTATGGAGATTACCCAGTTCACCTATTTTCAGCAGGTCGGCGGGATCGATGTAAACCCGATATCCGCTGAAATTACTTACGGCCTGGAACGGATCGCCATGTATCTTCAGGGGATAGATAATGTCTATGACCTCAAATGGAATGAGCATGTCAGGTATGGTGCCATACATCACAGGGACGAGGTGGAGTTCTCCCGCTATAATTTTGAGGCTGCGGACGTGGAGACCTTGAGGCAACTGTTTTCATTCCACTACAAAGAGGGGCTGAGGTTGCTGGAACAAGGGCTTGTGCTTCCGGCCTATGACCAGTGCCTTAAGTGCTCCCATTACTTTAATCTCCTGGATGCCAGAGGTGCCATCAGTGTGGCGGAGAGGACCGCATATATCGGCCGCGTTCGCAATCTCGCAAGAGGAGTTGCCCGGAGATACACAGCTCTTGAAGAAGAGGCCGGGGCGTGAATACCAGGAATCTTCTTTTGGAAATCGGGACTGAAGAGATCCCGGCAGCTTTTATCCCGGGGGCACTGGATGACCTGGCCCGGCTGGCCAGAGAACATCTGAACGGAGCTCATTTGACATATGAAGATGTCTTGACCATGGGGACTCCCAGGCGTCTGGTTCTCTGTGCAAAGAATTTGTCGGACCGGCAGCCCGACAGGGAAAAGATTGTTACAGGCCCGCCCGCAAAGATTGCCTTTTCATCTGATGGAAAGCCTACAAAGGCAGGAGAGGGATTTGCGCACAGCCACGGTGTCAGCGTTGACGATTTGCAGATAAAAGACACTGAAAGGGGGCCTTATACAGTGCTGCGCAGGATAGTCCCTGGCAGAAAGACGGTTGAGCTTTTAAGCGAGTTCCTTCCCATGGTTATAGCCTCAGTTCCATTCCCTAAGACCATGCGTTGGGGTACGGAGGATCTGCGCTTTGCAAGGCCTATTCGCTGGCTTGTGGCCCTCTATGGAGAAGATGTGGTCCCTTTCAGTCTTGCAGGTGTCGAGACCGGTTCTGAAAGCCGCGGACACCGGTTCATGGCGCCTGCTTCGATCCGGGTACCCTCAAGTCCGGAGGGCTATAAAAAGGTCCTTGAAGGGGTCTTTGTGCTGGCCGATCCTCAGGTCAGGAGAAACAGGCTCCTTAAGGAGGCCCGGAATGCCGCGTCACAGGTCGGTGGCAACATCCTTTCCGACGATGAACTCGTGGATATCAACACCTATCTTACCGAGTTTCCATCCGCGGTATGCGGTTCTTTTGATAAACGTTTTCTGGCTCTTCCCCGCAACGTATTAATAACCTGCATGAGGGAGCATCAGAAGTATTTCGCCGTCGTGGATGGCAAAGGTGATCTTTTGCCACACTTTGTGGCTATTAACAATGCGCGCTCACCAAGGCCGGAGCTTGTATGCATAGGCCATGAAAGGGTGCTCAGGGCGAGGCTCAGTGATGCGGATTTTTTCTTTAAGGAGGATCTGAAGCGACCCCTGGAGGCCTTTGTTGCCGAGCTCTCGGGAATGATCTTCCATCAGCGTCTCGGGACCCTCCTTGACAAGATCCACAGGGTAAAGGTCCTTGTTCATTACCTGGCCGAACAGGTGGCCCCGGACAAGGTAAAAGTGGTTGAGAGGGCAGCCTGGCTCTGCAAGGCAGATCTTTTGACAGAAATGGTGGGGGAGTTTCCAGGCCTTCAGGGCACAATCGGGAAAGAATACGCCCTTCTGTCCGGTGAAAGCCAGGAGGTGGCAAATGCCATAGAGGAACACTATATGCCGGTCCGCTCGGGAGGGGCGCTTCCGGGGGGTCTCTCAGGGGCCCTTCTAAGTATCGCGGACAAGATGGATACTATCTGCGGGACTATCGCCATCGGACTCAAGCCTTCCGGTACCGCCGATCCCTATGGCCTGAGGAGGCTGGCCCTCGGCATTCTTCACATAGTGGAAGAAAGATCCCTGTGTCTGTCCTTGAAGGCACTGATTGCAGAGGCCTTGCACCAGCTTGAGAATCAGATCTCAGAGGTGTCGAAAGGGCTTATCGCCGAGATCATTGCTTTTTTCAAACGACGCTTTTCATATGATCTCATTGCCAGGGGAATGGATCATGACATCGTGGAGGCAGCCACCAGGGTGGAGTTTGACGATGTGAAGGACTGTGTTCTGAGGGCAATGGCCCTGGCGGCTGTCCGTTCGAGGCCGGAATTTGAGCCCTTAAGTATTGCCTTTAAACGGTTGATGAACATACTCAAGGGTTTTGAAGGCGGGGCAGTAAATCCCCTATTACTTGAGGCAGAAGAGGAAAAGGCCCTTTATGAGTTATATCTTTCTACAGAAAAAAAGGTTGGAGTTTCCCTTGAAAGACGGGACTATGAGCAGGCTCTGGTAACCCTGTTGTCTCTCAAGCCACAGGTGGACAGTTTTTTTGACCATGTGCTGGTAATGACAGAAGACATGGATACAAGGGCAAACCGGCTGGCACTCCTGTGGAATATAGCCGGTCTTTTTCTCAGGATCGGGGACCTTTCAGCCATAGTTGCATCCCGATAAAAAACAAGCAGCCGTTTGAGGGTTCAGGGTTCAAGAGTTCGGAGCCGTTGAGTCGTGAGTCCTGATATCCCCTTTACTCACCTCTGACAAATTGTTCTATCATCTGAAATGCCTCGCTGTCGGTGAACTGGCGAGGGGGATGTTTACAGAAATAGGCCGCAGGCGCATAAAGAGCTCCGCCCTGGCCTCTCTGTAAAGCCAGTTTTGTACAGCGGATGGCGTCAATGGCCACGCCGGCAGAGTTGGGTGAATCCTCTACTGAGAGACGAAGTTCCAGGTTCATGGGTACATCACCAAAGAGCTTGCCTTCCATGCGAATGAAACAGATCTTGTTGTCTTTCTGCCAGGCCACATAATCACTGGGGCCGATATGGATGTTTTCATCATTAAGGCGCTTTGCGGTCACTGCCTGAACAGCCTCTGTCTTGGATACTTTCTTCGAGATCAAGCGGTCGCGGCTGAGCATATTGAGGAAATCGGTGTTGCCGCCGGTATTGAGCTGGTATGTACGTTCCAGCTTGACGCCGCGCTTTTTGAACAGGTCGGTCAGCACGCGGTGAACTATGGTGGCACCCATCTGGGATTTGATATCGTCACCGATGACAGGGATATTTTTTTCCTCGAAGCGTTTCGCCCACTCCGGATCACTTGCGATAAAAACCGGGATATTGTTTATAAAAGCAATCCCTGCTTCCAGTGCACATTCGGCGTAAAACCGCGTGGCCTCTTCAGAGCCCACAGGAAGATAGTTCAGGAGGATTTCGGCGCCGGACTCCTTGAGCACCTTGACGACTTCTTCTTCAGTTGTTTCGGGTCTGTCGGCCAGGACAAAAGTAAATTTATCGTCATAATTCTTCATGTGGCCTGCGACACCGTCCAGAATCCTGCCCATCCGGACTGTAACTCCTGATCGAGGGAGATCCGGATAGATGGCCTTTGTACAGTTAGGTTCGGCAAAGACAGCTTCATGCACATCCTTTCCAACTTTTCGCTTGTCGACGTCGTAAGCCGCGACGACCTCTATGTCTCCGGGCCTGTATCCATCAATTTCCCAATGCATCAGGCCTATAACATCTTCTGCGTTTTTGCCCCGATAATAGTGAATTCCCTGGATCAGGGAACTTGCACAGTTGCCAATTCCAACAATAGCTATTTTGATCACGGATTAGTCATCTCCTTACGTTAACTGAAAGTGTAAGAGACAGGTCTGCAGTTCCAAATTACCCTGCATTTAATACCACTTTTCATATACGAATAAAAGGGTTGGCGGCAATCCAAGCCGATTTTTTTTGTGACGTTAAGCAAGTATATTGCCATTCAAGCGATTGGAATCTTGTCAGAATCCGAAAAAATTGTATTGCAAATCACGGCAAAGTCAACATAAATATGCTTGCAAAGGCCATAAGTTATGCTTAGATTACAAACATTACAGGAGGTACTTTAAAAGACCCTTTAATAATGCCGTAAATATTCGGTAAATCCATGGACCGCTGGCAGTCGGCAGATAGTGGGCTGTTAATTTGTAATATAAAGGGGACTATATGCCATCCATAATATATTCGCTTGCATTCCTTGCCGTAGCTGCGGCCTTTGTGTTTCTTGTAATTTATCTTATCAGGTTGTCAAAGAACATCCAGGGCACACTCAGGGGCTTTGATGAGGCATTATTGAAGAGCCAGGCCGCTGTTGACAACACATTGGCCCAGTTTAATCCTGTAGTTTCTGAGCTGTCGGAACTTGAGGATACAGCTCGGGAGACCTTGAAAGAGATAAACCAGCGTCTGGCCTTGGTAGAAAATGAGTTGACGCCTCTCCTTGAAGAACTTAAGAATACTGCAAAGGCCTACCAGGACCTTGGGAAGACTTTCGAGAGGGATCTTCCACCGATTTTGGATAATGTCCATCAAATTAGCAGGAATATCCAGGACTTGACTGGTGATATTAAGGTCAAGGTTCAGCAGACACAGGATTTCTTTGAGGCTGCCCGCGAGGCAGGCGAGACCGTTCGGATCGCGACGGACATCGGCAGGTCAGGACTTTCCGGGTTAGCTGTACAGATGGCAAGCATGGCTACGGGCATCAAGACGTCTTTGGAGTTTCTTTCTGAGAACCTTAAATTAAAAGGAGGTAACAAGAAATGAGCAATAGTGAAGGTCGTTATTCCGCAGGTTGTGTGGCCATAGCGTTCTTGCTGGGAAGCGCTGTCGGAGCCGGTCTGGCCACGCTGCTTACTCCCAGAACAGGTCCTGAGGTAAGAAACCGGATAAGGGAGCAGGCCTATGCAGCCCGTGGTGAGGCCCTCAGGGTAGCGGACGAAGTCCGTGAAAAAGCCGGTGATCTCCTTGATAAGGGCAAGGATCTGATCGAACAAAAAAAGGCCGTCCTGGAATCCGCTTATGAAGCAGGTAAAGAGGCCATGGAGAGGGAGAAAGAACGCCTCGTTGCCCGCATGAAGCACGAAAGGGGTGAAGAGGAAGAAGAGACATCTCCGGAGAAGGAAGAGGCTTAAGGTTAAGACTGATTACACTGCAAGAAGTCCTGAATGCGAGTTGTGGATGATATATAGAGGGGGTGATTCTCTATGTCGCTCGCCTCTATATCCATACACCCTTTGCCCATCCAAGCTTTTCCCTTAGAATTGTGAAGTAGTCCCTGAGCGGGGACCTTATAAGTTTCAGGTATCCCTTGGCCTTTTGCACCTCAACCCAATCTCCTTCACTCAGTTCCTGGCCTGCCCGGCCGTCCACTATCAAGTTGATCTTTTCCGAGGCATTTTTGATCTGTATAGCCACTTTCATATGGCTTGGCAGTATAAGGGGACGCGCATTCAGGGCGAAGGGACATATTGGAGTCAATATAAAGCCCTTGATGCCTGGATGTAAAATAGGGCCGCCGGCAGAGAGGTTATATGCAGTCGATCCGGTTGCGGTGGAGACGATCAGACCATCACCACGGTATGTGGTAAGGAATGAGGTGTCGGCCCAGGTAGAAAGTGTAATGATTTTACCCAGAGGACCTTTGCTGATCACTGCTTCATTGAGTGCATAATAAGTTGAGCTTTTACTATCAGGCACTTTTACCATGACCGAGAGTATCGCCCGCCGGTCCATCTCGAGAGTTCCTGATATCAGGGAATCAAGGGCCTGTTCCATCTCGTCCATGTGGATCTCGGTAAGGAATCCCAAACCGCCCAGGTTTATGCCCAGCAGGGGAATTCCTAATCGATAAGCCTTTCCGGCCACATGCAGCAGGGTGCCGTCTCCACCCAGCACCACTATAGCCTCGGTTTGGGGACTTATCTGTCCTTCAGTGACAGAGACCCCATACTTACGGAAAAGCTCCTGCACGGCCTCTCCGATCCTCTTTGGGAGTTCGGTCTCGTGTCTGATAATGAGGCTGATGTGTTTGAGCATAAAGTCTCTTTACGGTCCTACTCTTACGAGTACGTATTCTTCCGAATCAATAATCTTTTTAGCCGCAGAAAGTACTTGTTCCGCGGTTACCCCATCTATTTTACGAACATATTCCGATGCGAAGCTGTATCCAAGACCATAGAGTTCATTCAAAGCCATGTCCATGGCCTGGGCCCTGTTGGTTTGAAGGCCTGTTTCATGGGTTCCGATAAGCCACTTCTTTGCCCTTTCAATTTCGTCATCACTTACAGGCCCCCGTATTATCCTGTAGATCTCCTGCCAAAGGCCCTTTATGGCCCTGTCTTTCTTTTCAGGTGCACAGGCGATATAAAAGGCAAAGGATCCATAGTCCAGACCAAGTCCCAGGAATGATGTCACGGAATACGCCAAGCCCTCCTTGTCCCTGAGATCAATGAACAGGCGGCCACCCTGGCCTGAAAGTACTGCATTCATGGTCTCAAGGGCATAGCGTTCAGGGTCACTGAAAGTAGTCCCTGGGAAACCAAGTACAATGTGTGCTTGTTGTTTTTCCCTTTTCAGGGTCAGAATTCTGGGTGCGATCAGAGGATCCGGCTCAGGAGGTGCGGGAAGTGATATCTCCGATTCCACCGACCAGGCACCAAGCTTGGTCTTAATGCTCGAGATGATTTCTTCAGCACGAATATCTCCAACTATGGAGAGCACTCCCCTGTCAGGTATTACAAAATTCCGATAAGTCTCAAGCAGATTTTCTGAACTGACAGCCTTGATAACAGAGGCCTTGCCCAACGGGTTCATGCCATATGGATGGGGCGAGAAAAGCAGACGGCGGAATTCTCTTACCGCGACTCCAGGCAGATAATCATCCTGACGTTTCAGCTCTGCCAGTATCAATGGACGGAGCTTTTTTATCTCTTCAGACGGAAAAGTGGGAGCGAGCAGGATCTCAGTGAAGAGGGCAAGGCCCTTATCCAGGTTTTGACTCAAAAAACGGCCTTGAAGTCCAAGGGTATTCTGGCCTGAGAAACCGCTGATACTGCCCCCCAGGCCTTCTATCAGTTCGGCAATATCCTGGGCGCTTCTGGTCCTGGTGCCTTTTGTCCAGGCCCTTGCAAGGAAGTTGAAAAGACCGTTGGTCTTCTCGCTTTCGTATCTCACTCCTCCTGGAAACACCAGTGCCAAGCTGACAGTAGGTACTCCAGGGACCTCCTTAACAAGAACCGTGAGACCGTTGGAAAGGCTGAATCTCTTGATATGGCAGGTAAGAGCGCCGGCATCATATTCCTCTATTCCTCCGGCCAGGAGTTCTGCCTCCTTGATCATTACGGCCAGTTCCTCGTTCGTGATTTCAGGCAGGCGGTCCTCAGGCATTATCATGACCACACTGACGTTTTCCTGCCTGAAGATCTGCCCGGCAACCCGCTGGACATCCAGGGCAGTCACCTCCCTGACTTTCTCAAGATAGAGTTTTTCGGCATGCGGGTCCTTTGAGAGGGTCTCAAAGATACCAAGTTTTTCGGCTTCCCCTTCCATTGTCTCCTGGCTGTAGACAAATTCCGTCTCTACCTGGACTTTTGCACGTTCCAGTTCTTTCTCAATGATTTCTTCATTCTGCAGGCGGAAGATTTCATGGAAGATCTGCGACAATGCCTCCCGGGTCTTTTCCGGGTCCAGAGAGGCGGTGATCTCGAAGATCCCCGGTCCTGCCGGCGTAAATGCTGCCGCATCAATGTTATGGACCATCTGCAAACGATTTCGTAGAGACGAGGTGAGACGTGAACTCTCCCCTTTTCCGAGCAGGGCGGCCAGGACGTCCAGGACAGGTGCATCCGGGTCATTGAAGTCGGGCAACCCTGAAAACGCGAGAGCCAGGTAGCCTTCCTGGATTTCCATTGCCTCCATGGCGATCCTTGGGGCGTCCTGCCGTGGCTCTGATGGATAGGTGAATTCCTGAGCCCCCTTTTTGGTTACTGATCCGAAGTAGTTCTGGATACCGGCCAGGGCCTGAGATGACTTGACGTCTCCGACAACAACAACGGCTATTTGTGAAGGTCTGTACCTCCTTTCCATATAGGCCAGTATATCTTTGCGTCCAAAAGACTTGACCGTCTCTGGATAGCCGATTACAGGGAGTCCATATGGATGCTCCTTATACGCCGTCTCCATTAATAATCTGGAAAGTCTTGTCTTAGGCCTGTCTTCTCTCATCTTTATTTCTTCAAGCACCACTTTTTTCTCTCGCTCTAACTCCTCTGGATCAAATGATGAGTGGAATACCGCATCGGAAAGTACATCCAGGGCATTGTCCAGGAACTGTTTCGGGACCAGGCAGTGGTAGACCGTGTAATCAAGAGATGTATAGGCATTAATGGACCCTCCGACAGATTCTATTTCCCTTGCCACTTCTCCAGGCCCTCTTTTTTCAGTACCCTTGAAGATCATGTGCTCGATCAAGTGGCTAATACCTCTCTCCTTTTCCGTTTCGTATACACTGCCTGCCCGGACCCATACCTGTACGGCTACCACGGGTGCACGGTGGTTTTCTTTCACTATGGCAGTAAGTCCGTTAGAAAGCCTGGTCTTGTAAAGCCCTGGAATAAGTTCCCTTGCAAAAGAGCCGAAGGGCATGATGAGGAGAATTGAAAAGGTGATCAGCAGACACAGAGTAATAATTTTACTGGTTAAGGGCATACGGTGTTCTCCTTGGAGGATGCTTTTATTTCAATTTCTAAATCAGCAAGATAGCTTGAACCTTAAGGGTGAATAGTCATTCAATGAAAGCTTGACACAGTAAATGAATTTTGGTACAGATCAGATGGTTCCCAGTTTTTACTTTAGGATACGTCTTGGTCTTTTTTATCGCCTTTTTTCTTAGATGCAAGCTTTTTTGGGATCATTTCTATAAAAAACAGGCAATGATTTTTATATTGCAAGAAGATTGACGAAGTTGTTAATAGTTTTCAAGGCGGACATGGTCCCTTGGTGTTGGGTACCATGTGAGAAAGATGTGTAGGCCCGGTGCTTGTGATTTGACCTGAAAAATTTTTACAAATTGGTCATGGGTACCTTTGGTAAGGCAAATATCTAACTAGAGACTATAAAAAAGGAGGTATTAAAATGGCAATAGGTGATAGTGTAAAGCCTGATGAGACAATAGATTTAAAGGGTTTAAGTTGTCCTATGCCTCAGCTGAAGATTAAAAAACAGCTGAAAAGTATGAAACCAGGTCAAATATTATTGGGTATCGGTTCTGATCCAGGGACAAAAAACGATTTGCCTGTAATGTGTAAAAAAGACGGGCATGAATATTTGGGTTGTGACGATGCAGCAGATGGTTCATTCCACTTCTATGTGAAAAAAGGAGGTTAGTGGAGATGTCTGAAGAAGAAAAAGACATGAATAAGTTGGGGATATTTGTGACAAATCCTCATCAAGATACTTGGCGTCATTTAAAAGGAATTGTGAAGGCTGTTCAAAAGGCGGGCAAAACGGTAAGAGTTTTTTTTACTTTTAAGAGTGTATATCTTGTCCAACAATCTGATTTTCTAGAATTTGTAAAGATGATTCCAGAAGAAGACTTCGCCATTTGTCATGACAGTTATACATGTGAAGGATTCGACGGTATTCCGACTGGATTGACAGAGAAACAGATGCGCTCACAGGCCTATCACGGAGACATCGTTGATGTATGCGGCAAGTATATCAGCTTATAGGAGGTAATATATGGCTAGTTATAAATTTATGTTCCTGATTTCCAACAAGATGTATATCTCTGATGCTCTACGTTCTACCTTGGGAGTAGCGGTTGAAAATCATTATGGTTTTGGAGCTGTTTTGTATCAAAAGTTACCTCCGGTTACAGAATATATGAAAGAGAACCTTGAGTGGACAAAAGATATGGAAGGGGATGTCTTTTGTGTAGTTGACACAATGGATGAAGAAGCCAAGAAGTATAATGTGGATGAGGTTGGTCTTACTCCTATTACTTTAGAAGAGTTGGGCAAACAGATACTTGAAGCCGACTATGTTGTAGCTTATGGTTTGCCCTATCAATCGCGTGAACTGCCAAGTATGTGTGCCGATAGCAGGACCGTTGATACTGCTAAAACTGAGTAAAAAAAGGAGTAGATTTGATGAAACTCTTATATTTATATCGCTTTAAGCCTACAGAGGCTACTGAAAAGACAAAGAAGTTGGTCGATCTCGTAAGCAAAGACAATGAGGTCAAGGAATACAGGCTTTATGAGGACAATCCTGATTATGATAAGGTTGTTGACATGATTTGGGAGGCAGATAAGGTAATTAGTTGGTGGTAAACCAAAAAATATACCTGAAATATTATAAGCCCCTTCCGGTAGATGCCGGCAGGGGGTTTATTTTTTAGAAGACCCGATCTTCTGTCAGGGCAAAGGCCCTTTCTCCAAGGGCCAGCGTGATACCGCCGATCTTTTCTTTTTGGAAGCGGAGCCTTCCATTACCAGTTGCCAGTATGGCCGAGGGTTCTGCCACACCATATGCACCTACAGCTTCCATGGCATAATGAGAGGGTTCTTTTACCGGTATGGTATTTAGCTGGTCTGCCGTGAAAAACCGGATATCAAGTTCCCACTTCTGTGCAAGGGCCGACAGACACGCCTCATCCTTCTTGGTCTCAATGCTGGCCAGGGTAAAAAGGGCCTTATTGGAGACTTTATGCCTTTTAAGAAATTCCTCTGCTGCCCTTTCCAGGGTCTGAGGCGAGATGTCACGCTTACAGCCTATTCCCAGGGCGAATATCCTGGGATACAGGTGAAGAACCGGTTTGGCTCCCGGAATTAGGTAGGGAGAGATGATCAAATGGGCATCGCCGGGATCGCAGACCTCATTGAGACCCGCAGGTAGAGAGCATACCCGGCAGTCAGTATATGTCTTGAGTCTTCCGGAGGCTATCAGGGCGGCAGACGCCTTTTTCAGGGCAGCAGGGTTGTCAGGGACCAGATCCTGAATCCGGGCCCACATATCGAGTGCCACCAGGCCCAGCGCATCGGATGCCGTGGTAATAACCGCCCGCCCTCCTGCCCCGAGTGCCAGTATCCTTGCCAGTTCATTGGCGCCTCCAAGGTGACCGGACAAGAGACTTATTGCGTGATGTCCTGCCTCATCCATTACGATAACCGCAGGATCATCCAGTTTGTTTATGAGCAATGGAGCTATGGCCCTGATCACTATTCCCGCTGCCATTATAAAGACAAAACCCGTGCCTCTCTGCCAAAACTCCTTTATAAGCTGGTTCCTAATCAGTTCGCTGTAGGAATAGATCAATACATCTTGCCTGCAAAGCGATTCAGAAAGCCGCCGGGCCAAGGCCCTGCCGCCGGGGGTTATATATGCAAAGATTATCCTTTGAGGAATTGCCTCATTGCCCGCAAGGGAGCGGCAATTAAGAGGAATGTCGGAGGAGGCGGCATTCCTTGAATGGCTCATAAGGCCCTTTCTGTACCCGTGGGAGAACCCGGGATCATAGAGAAAGGAGCGCCTTCCATCCAGGTATCCAGGTCCGGCCAGGACCTTTCCCGCCAATATTACGGCAGTTCTTGAAATGCCAGCCCGCTCAACTTTTATCGCGATATTTTCAAGCTCTCCACGTATAATACGTTGAGTCGGCCAACCTACCTTTTCTATTACAAACACAGGTGTGTCCGCTGGATATCCGCCTGCCAGCAGGGCCTCCTGAACCAGCCTTATATGGCTCACGCTCAGATAAAGGACCAGTGTGGCCCGGATCTTGGCAAGGCGCGACAATTCCTCGGATGGAGGCACGGGAGTCCGGCCGCCTATCCTGGAAAATATGACAGTCTGCGTAATTCCGGGAACGGTCAGCTCCCGGCCCAGGACAGCGGCAGCGGCAAATCCGGCCGTGACGCCAGGGACAACTTCATAAGGTATATTTTCTTTCCGCAGGCATTCCATTTGTTCCTGGACAGCGCTGAAAATAGCCGGGTCCCCGGTGTGGAGTCGAACGACCCGTCTGCCTGATTTTGCCGCCTGGACCATGATGGAAATGACTTCCTCCAGGGTCATTCCGGCAGAGTTGTGTATCTCTGCGGAGAGATGGGCGATCAGGTCCGCCGGTACCATGGAACCAGCGTAGATGACTATGTCTGCCTCCTGGAGAAGCTGATGACCTTTCAGTGTGATCAGGGAAGGATCTCCAGTGCCTGCTCCGACAAAAGCCACCGGCATGGCCTCGGTTTTGCGTCTCGTTGTTGTCGGATTTATCACGCTCATGATTCACTTTACATATTTGGCCGAGCGGCAGCAATGAATTCGTCTTAATCATAGCATATCAGCACAGACATAGAGTAAATTATTTTGGCTGCGGTCAATCCGCTTGAGCATATCCCGGTGGATTGAATTAAGACTGGCAGAGGCTCTAACCTCCTGATATTGCCCCAGCCAACTTGAAGATGGGGAGGTACATGGCAATGATTATGGAACCTACGGTACCACCAAGAAAAACTATCATGAAAGGCTCGATCATGCTGGTCAAGGCATCGACTGCCGTTTCTACTTCTTCGTCATAGAAATCCGCTATCTTGTTCAGCATCTGGTCCAATGCCCCTGTAGTTTCACCCACTGATATCATCTGCACCACCATGGCGGGAAAGATCCCGCTTTCACCAAGCGGTTGCGCTATTGTTCGTCCCTCACTGATGCTGGAGTGCACATTGTTTATGGCCTCTTCCACTATCTTGTTGCCGGCTGTCCCGGCAGCGACATTTAATGTCTCAAGTATGGGTACACCGCTGTCTATCAAAGTACCTAAGGTCCTGGTAAGTTTCGCCACTGCCACTTTTATTAACAGCGGCCCGAATACAGGAGATTTGAGTAAAAGCCCGTCTATAACGCGACGGCCTTTTTCCGTGCCGTAGTATTTCCTTAACAGAAATACCATACCTGCAATGGAGCCTATCATGACCAGAAAATAGGATTTTACAAAGTTACTCAGGTTGACCACCATCTGGGTGGGAACCGGCAAGGCCTTGCCAAAGTCGGCAAACATTTGCTCAAACACAGGTATTACGAAGATAAGGATTATTCCAAGTACCAGGACGGATATGGAAAGAACTATGATGGGATAAGTCAGTGCACCCTTGACCTTTCTTTTAAGTCGCAGTGCCTTTTCCATATAGTTGGCAAGACGTTGTAAGACATCATCCAATATTCCACCCATTTCTCCTGCTGCAATCATATTGCAGAAGAGACGATCGAACTGCTTCGGGTGTTTCTTTAGGGCATCGGCAAAAGTGAAGCCGCTTTCAATATCAGTCTTTACGTCCTGAAGGATTTTTTTAAAGGTCTTGTTTTCTTGCTGGCTGGCGAGGATTCCCAGCCCCTGAACAAGCGGAAGGCCGGTATCTATCATTGTGGATAGCTGCCTGGTAAAGACAACGATGTCCTTCGGCGGCACCTTTTTTTTAAGAAATCCTATGTATTCAGACAGATCTTTGGACTTGATCTTGATATTAGAGGGAGATATCCGTTGATGTCGGAGTAAACGGCGTGCTGCCTGTTCGTCCTGGGCCTCTATCTCGCCCTTTTGTATTTCGCCGTTGCTGGCAGTGCCTTTCCATACAAAGACTGGCATAAAGACTTCCTCCGGAAACTATCAGGCGTCCGAAATATGAACACGCCAGGATTTGGATACAAAAATGCAAATACTTCCTCGTAGATCTTATCGGATATGTTAGGGATAGACTTTATTTAATATCGAGCTTAGAGTTTTTATCATGCGTAAATAAGTGGAAAAAAGAACCAGGCTTACCCGGGCAGCCGGGCTAAGGCGTAATCCAAAGATATGTCTGCAATCAAAAAGGTCTTTTCCCTGGAGTTAGCACCCGATTTCAGCACAACCGAGGATTTAGAGACCTTAAATAGTTTTGCCAGAAACTGCCGGCAGGCAATGTTGGCCGCACCATCTACAGGAGGGGGCTGGACTTTGAGCTTAAGAGATGAACCATAAAGTCCGGCAAAGGCCGTATGGGAGGATTTTGGTTGCACATGGAGATTCAAAACAATGCCTTCCGGCACCACCTTCAGATACGGGGGAATTTTCAACAGGGAGATACTATCTGACATATTTATCTTTTTTTACCAAAAGGATTGCCTGTCCCAGACTCTGAACTTCCTCAAAGAGCTCTATAAAGGCTGAACGGTCACGTTCTTTGATTATTTTTCTCAGATTTTCTCCGCTCCGGCTAAATGTCTCAAGGACACTATCCGTATACGGATTTGACATCTGAATGGTTGCATATAGCTCGGGGTCCTGATGATAGAGCCTGGCTACTATGTTCATCTGCTGCTCAAAACTCGGGGGGGCAAGTGCCAGTATTTGCTGAAGGTCTATTCCATAGTCACCCAAGGCCTTCCCCAGACAAAGAAGTATGAAGTGATTCAGTGCCTGTGCCCAGGCCATGGTTCGATCGTGTTCTTCAGGTGAGACGACGGATATCACAGCCCCGTGTTGCCGAAGAAGCCCTTCCCACCAGCTAAACCACCTTTTGCCACGCCCTGGACACAATGCCACCCTTCTGCCCCTGATGGAATCCTCAGCCGGCCCGAAAAGCGGATGAGTACCCACTACCTCACAGCGCGTGTGTTCCAACATACACGCCACCTGCGACTGCTTAAGTGAGCAGAGGTCTGTCATAAAGGAACTCTCAGGAAGCAGGGGACCTATCTTGGCTACTACTTTTGGGAAAGCTTCCATGGGGAGAGATAGTATGATGACCTGGCACCTCCGGGTCAGATCCTCAGAAGAGGGTTCGGTGTGTAAATCAGAGATGAATACCGGTAATCCCGCGCCTTTGAAAAATTTTGCAAACCATTTCCCCATGCGCCCCAGCCCTCCAACAATTCCGACTGTCGGATGGCCGGTGCCAGGGTCGATACCTGCATGTATATCCGGTTGCACGGTTCCTGGAAAGGCTCAGGATAAGAGACCAGGTGAAAGGGCCCTTGCCCTGAGTATGTGATCAGCGAGCACCAGACGTACCATAGCCTCGCACACAGGCACTATGCGGGGAATGGCTGAGGCATCATGTCGCCCCCCTACCTTGAGTTTGGCAGGTTTCCCAGATACTGTTATGGTATCCTGTTCTTTAGATACAGATGGAATCGGCTTTACAGCAGCCCTTACAATCAGGTCATCACCATTTGAGATGCCAGCCAGTATGCCTCCGGAGTTATTACTCAAAAAATCTCCCGGGACTATGGGGTCGTTGTTCTCCGATCCCAATAACTCCGCAGCCCGGAAGCCTGCTCCGATCTCTACGCCCTTTACTGCACCTATAGACATAAGTCCCTTGGCCAGATCGGCGTCAAGTTTGTCAAAAACCGGCTCTCCAAGGCCAGGAGGCACTCCTGTTGCCAACACTTCTACAATTCCACCAACCGAGTCACCTTTGGATCTTATTTCCGCTATTCGTTTCTCCATTCTTTCCGCTGCTTCAAGGTCCGGGCAGAATAGTCTGTTTTGATTGACCAAATCAATATCATGTTTTCGTGCCTTTATCCCGCCCAGAGCAATTGTATAGGCGATAACATTTATGCCCACTGTGTCCAGGAACACCTGTGCTACCGCGGCCGCAGCCACTCTTGCCGCAGTTTCTCTTCCAGAGGCCCTGCCTCCTCCCCTGTGATCACGAATTCCATATTTTTTCCAGTAGGTGTAGTCACCGTGACCTGGTCTGAATATGTCTCTGAGCCGGTCATATGCCTGGCTCCTGACATCCCGGTTCCTGATGATCAGTAATATGGGGGTACCCGTGGTCTGCCCTTCAAAGACACCTGAGAGGATTTCTACATGATCAGGTTCATTTCTCGGACTTTCCGCAACCCCCCCTTTACCAGGGCGCCTTTTATCCAATGTCTCTTGAATGATTGCCTCGTTCAGGACAAGACGTGGTGGACACCCGTCTATAACTACACCCAGGGCAGGACCATGAGACTCTCCCCAGGTGGTTATGCGGAAGTACTGTCCAAAGGTATTTCCCGGCACCTCTTTACCTCAACTCCTGCGCTGTCAAACGGCGCATCCTAATAATTAGATTATCTTGTAACGTCTTATTAAATCGACAACCTGGTTTGCAGCGATTGTTGCTTCTATTTCGTCGGACTGGATTACCAGATCCGGATTTTCAGGCGGCTCATACGGAGCGGAAATGCCTGTAAAGTTCTGGATGATTCCTTGCTTTGCCTTTTTATAAATGCCCTTGAGATCCCGCGTGGCACAGACATGGAGCGGACATTTGACATAGACCTCGATAAATTTCTCTCTTCCCACTAAATCACGGACCTTCTCCCTGTCCTTCCTGAAAGGGGAAATGAAGGCGGTAATAGCGATGATCCCGGCATCTATAAAGAGTTTCACCATCTCACCAATGCGGCGGATATTCTCAGTGCGGTGCTCTTCTGAAAAGCCGAGGTCACTACAGAGACCATGCCGCACATTGTCCCCGTCGAAGACATAGGTAGAACAATCTATGTCGAATAGCATTCTTTCTAAATGGTGTGCGATAGTGGATTTTCCTGAGGCTGAAAGGCCTGTGAACCATATAACAGCGCCCTTGTGGCCATGGAGCTCCTCGCGATTCTCACGCGAGATATAGCCTTCGAACCAGGTAATGTTGTTCTTTTTTGCTACCGAGTATTTCATGGGTAATGGGAACGAATTGTCCCAGCCGCCGAGTGAACTTTTTTATCACTTCATATCCGGCTCGAATTCAGTGGCATTGATTGCTTTTACCTTGCCATCGCTTCGCTCAACAAGTTCGAACTCAATAATCTTCTGCTGGGTCTTTAACTGTGCAAAGGACTGATCGGTTACGGTACGTCCGTCTCTGTGCCTGAAATCGCTGATATGGCAAAATACATCGTCACGAATATCCAGGACACCGAGTCCGGTTCGTAGAGCCAGAAATGCAAACCCTTTCTCTTCATTAAAGACATGCATTACACCACGTTTAAGCGACGAATTGTCTATGGAAGGCAAAAGTCCGGGAACCAGATATCCTGAAAAGTAGTTATCAACCTCACACCGCAGAATTTCACTCGTATTAGAAAAGGAAAGAAGATCTACCCGCTTCCCTCTGTTCTGAAGTGCCCGGACAAGCCTGAAGAAATCACCGTCACCGCTGCCTAACAGTATGTAATCCAGGTTGTCTGCCTGCAACAATGTATCTATAGCGAGATCAAGGTCGGCATTTGCTTTGGTAATAATATTACCTTCGGAATCCCTGTACCGCTGGACTTTCTTTAAAACCAGGTGGAAACTTTCACGCCTGACCGCATCTCGATACTCTTGTTTCTTCCTCTGGTAATTGATATCACTTTCTTCCCGTTCAGAATCAATAGCCATATAAGCATTTGCCCGTAGTATAGTGGCTTTTTGGGCCTCTACCAATTCCCTGACAACGCGGTATCGAATTCCCCAGCCCCCGCATCGTACCAGATTTTCAATATCCAAAAAAATTCCTGCCTTGAGCATATAGCACCTTTAACTGAAAATTGTAAAAAAAACATCGTCCCAATAGTTTCACAGATAAAGTATTCTGGTCCCCAAATCCTCAGAACATAAAGAACATGCTTCTTAAATAGGCATATTAAATTCAGAGCTTGAGATATTCAAGGATTTTTGAACACATCTAAAGAGAATACTTCCAATTTCCGATTACACTGCAGAGACCATGAAACATGATTCCGGTCAAAAAGCCCGGGATCTGCCTGTCGGCAGACAGGTGCAAGGCGCTGAAATCAGCTCAAAGGTATGGATGGCAACTCCCGCAGTGGACTATGGGTTCACCGAATATTTACAAATGGATTCGTCAAAGTCATTAAATTTCATTATCTCAAGAAAGTAATATGAAAGATAAAGATAAGACCAGGGAACAACTTATTAATGAATTAAATGAGTTGCGCCAACGGAATGCTGAATTGGAAATATCAATAACCCGGCTCATGCAAACCGCAGAGGAACTGAGAGCGCTCGATGAATCACTGAAAAGAAGCATAGACGAACATGTTAAAGAATTCGGGCAGGCACAGCAGGAGTTGCAGGAGACGCGCAATTACCTGGAAAGTTTGTTTAATTATGCGAATGTCCCAATCATCGTCTGGGATCCGGAGTTCAGGATTACACGGTTCAGCCGTGCCCTTGAGCACCTGACAGGTTATATGCCCGAGGAAGTCATTGGCCGGAAACTGCGCATGCTATTCCCTGAAGAAAGCATGGATGAATCGCTTGCCAAGATCGAAAGCACCTTGGGCGGTGAGTACTGGAAGTCGGTGGAAATGCCGATTCTCTGCAAGGATGGGAATGTCCTGACAGCGCTCTGGAACTCGGCGAATATTTATGCCGGGGACGGCACGACCATCATTGCAACAATAGCCCAGGGAACGGACATCACCGAAATCAGGCGCTCAGAGGAGCAAATAAAGGCATCGCTCAGAGACAAAGAAGCACTCCTTAAAGAGGTCCACCATAGAGTCAAAAACAATTTGCAGGTAATTTCCAGCCTGCTCAATCTTCAGCTTGGATATATCAAGGATAAACAGGTCATTGAGATATTCAGGGAAAGCCAGAACCGTGTGAAATTGATGGCGCTCATCCACGAAAAATTATATCAATCCGAAGATCTGTCAGTAATAGATTTTGGTGAATATATCCGTGAACTTGCAGCTTATATATACTATTCATACAGAGCCAACCCAAGTATCGTCGCCTTGAAGATAAATGCCGGCAGTGTTTTGTTGGACATTAATACGGCAATTTCTTGTGGTCTTATTATCAATGAACTTGTTTCTAATTCTCTGAAATATGCATTTACTGAGTGTAAAGAGGGTGAAATACATATTGAATTATATCCTGATAATAATATGTATATACTGATTTTCAGTGATAATGGTATCGGCTTCCCGGATGATTTGGATTTCCGGAGCACAGAAACATTAGGCTTGCAATTAGTAATTACTTTAATAAAACAGCTTAAAGGTACGATAGAGATTAATAGAAGCGGCGGAACACGATTTAAGATTACATTTCCATATAATAGATAATATATAATAAAACCAGATTATGGTTACTGAAATTTGTTTTTATATTTGTGTAATGAAATAAAAAAGGAGTTAATGAAATGGCGAAAATACAGATTCTGATTGTTGAGGATGATGGAATTATCGCTAAAGATATACAAAATACATTAGAAGGTCTGGGATATGCTGTTGCTGCTATTACCTCTAATGCAGAGGGAGCTATTGAAAAGGCTGCGGAAACACAACCGGATCTGGTGCTTATGGATATCATGCTGGAAGGTGATATGGACGGCGTGGAAGCGGCCGAGCAAATACGTGATCGTTTCGGCATCCCGGTGGTATATCTGACGGCTCACGCAGATGAGAAAACATTGCACCGTGCAAAGACAACAGGGCCTTATGGCTACATTCTCAAACCTTTTAATGAAATGGAATTACATACAAATATCGAGATAGCTCTTTACAAGTCCGGATTGGAAAAGAAGTTAAAAGAGAACGAGCAATTGCTGGCCACTACACTGAGAAGCATAGGTGATGCTGTTATTACAGCGGATGTCAACGGATCCGTAACATTTATGAATCCGGTTGCCGAGGCCCTGACGGGCTGGAGGCAGAAAGACGCCGTAAGGAGACCTCTGAAAGACGTTTTCAATATTATAGAGCGTGTCCCGTAAATCATATCAGCCGAAGATTTCGATTCGGCCAAATTTTGGCCTTATGCCCCTCTGGGCTTTCTGGAAATGCTGATTATTGAGATTCATTGTCATAAGAGCCTTATTCCAC
>PQXD01000013.1:26685-40736 GCA_003194485.1 Deltaproteobacteria bacterium | reverse complement strand
TCTCAAGTCCACGTAAGAGAAAGCCGGGGAAACCCTGACAATGTTTCATCTGCCCAAATACAGGTTCAATTATTCGCTTGCGAAATCCATAAATATATCGACTGACTGGGTTTTGGAGGTTCCTGTCCATGGCCTTGTATCTGTCGGAACGGTGCCTGATATTTTTGGAGCCGGATTCGGCCTTTCTCATCTCTTGCTCTTTCCGGGTTGAAACAAGAGCGTTTATTTCATCCTTGGATTCCAGGTATTCAAGATTATCGTCACTGCAATACCCTGCGTCAGCAAGGACTGTCTTTGCGTAAACATCTATTTCTGAAAGATTCTGCTGTGCCTGCTCCAGCATAGGTTTAAGCTGATGAATGTCATTGGCCTCATTCACCACGTCACAGGCAATAACTATCTGGTCTTCTGTAGCTACGGCCTGAGCATTATAACCTTGAATATAACCTTTGGACGTCTTCTGAATACGACTCTCAGAATCGGTCATATTGACCTTGGTTTCAGGCTTCACTGTGTCGTCAGGCTTTTGAGATTTTCTGCCGTGTTTCTTATGAGACTCCTTGCTCTTTTTGGCTTCAGCCTTTTTTCTGGCTTCCAGGTATTTTTTAGCCTCTTTGATCTTTGCAAGCCTTTTTTCTGCAGTACTCAAATCCTCAGGAAGTTCATCACCACGTTTGCTGCCATACAGCCTGTCTTCCTCCTGATCTGTCTTCTCTGCCTGCTCAAGGAGTGCTTCCAATTTCTCCTTGAGTCGCTTCTCTTGCTTGGAAAGCTGCTCATAAGTTTTGTTGCGGCTCAGGCTTGCATTGGCTTTAACCTTGGTGCCATCAAGGGCTATAATGCCAGCCTTTACCAAACCAGAAGCCTTACAGAGAAGTAGTATCTGGGGAAAAAGATCCTGCAGAGCCCTGAGATGTCTTTTGCGAAATTCTGATATGGTTCTAAAATCTGGAAAATTACCGGCAGCAAGCCATCTGAATGCCACATCATCTACCAGGGCTTTGGCAATCTTCCTGCTGGATGGAATACCCATACAGTAGGCGTATAAAAGTATCTTTACCATCATTGCCGGATGATAGGCTGCGCTTCCCTGGCCATTGGCTCTGTAAGCTGTGATTAATGCTGACAGATCCATTTGATCAACTGTCTCAGATATAAATCGGGCAAGATGGTCCTGGGGGAGCCAGTCGTCCAGAGATGGGGGTAGCAGATATGGTTGCTCCGGATTATAGCTTCTGAAATTGTAGTTCATGAGGCCCTCAAAAAGCAATTATCATGTTGAAATTATATAATATTTTACCGAATTCGGCCTCATTTTGCAACTAATATTTGCGGGACAGACTCATAGATGAGCATACGGGTGAACAGATCGAGGACCCTGTAACAAGGGTGCTTAGAGACGGCGTGGCGGTCGGGCTGGCAAACAATACGGTATTGATAGCCAAGGATGGAACAAAACGGTCTATTGATGATAGTGGTGCACCCATAAGAGACGGCAAAGGGAACATCATGGGTGTGGTCCTGGTCTTCCGCAATATCACTGAAAAGCGGAGAGCTGAAAGAGAACTATTGAAGGCGGATAAACTTGAATCCCTTGGTGTCCTTTCCGGCGGTATCGCCCACGATTTCAACAATATTTTGACCTCGATTTTGGGCAATATCTCAATTGCAAGGATGTTTGCAAAGCCAGGAGACAAGATATTTGAAAGACTGGAAGAGGCAGAAAATGATTGCATGCGGGCAAGGGTCTTGACACAAAAAATACTTACCTTTTCCAGGGGCGGAGCGCCGATTATGAAGACCGCATTTATATCGGAATTACTAAGGGATTCAGCCAGCTTTGCCTTGAGCGGTTCCAATGTCAGGTGCGAATTTTCAATACCTGATGACCTCTGGCGGGTTGAGGTGGATGAAGGGCAGATCGCTCAGGTCATCAGCAATCTGATAATCAATGCCAGTCAAGCCATGCCGGGAGGCGGAGTAATCAATTTGCTCGCTGAAAATATTGTTGTTGATGAAAGGCAGGGCATTCCTCTAAACAATGGAAGGCATGTAAAGATATCCGTTACCGATCATGGAATCGGTATATCGAAAGAGCACTTCCAGCAAATATTTGACCCCTATTACACCACCAAGCGGGGAGGGAGCGGTCTCGGGCTTGCGATTGCTTATTCAATTGTCAAAAGGCATAATGGATATATTGACGTTAAGTCTATACCTGGAAAGGAGACCACTTTTAGTATCTATCTGCCTGCTTCTTCAAAGGAGGCATTGGCAGAAAAGGAGTCCGGAGAAAAAATTCGTGGAGGAAAAGGTAAAATCCTGGTAATGGATGACGAGAAGATGATCAGAGATGTAGTGGGTGACATGCTCGGAATTTTAGGATATGAAGCAGAGTTCGCCAAAGACGGCGCCGAAGCTGTTGAATTATATAAAAAAGCCGAACAATCTGTCCGGCCATTTGATGCTGTCATAATGGATTTAACGGTCCCCGGCGGCATGGGGGGCAAGGAAGCCGTTCGGAAGCTCGCAGAAATTGATCCTGAAGTTAAAGCCATTGTTTCCAGCGGTTATTCTGATGATCCTGTAATGGCTGACTTTAGAAAATACGGCTTTAGTAATGTTGTGGCCAAACCTTATAACATTAAGGAACTGGGGGATGCTTTATATGAGGTACTAAAATAGGGAGTTTTTGATGAAAGATATCAAGGTCAATCAGTCCCAGCACACAATTTTGCGCTGTTATCGGTAATCTGGTTGCACACAGTCTTTCACCGGCGATTCACAATGCCGCTTTTGCGGAACTGGATCTGGATTTCGTCTATGTGGCCTGCCGGGTCGAAGACGTAAAAAATTAATCGAATTGAGGCGGCGAAAGATATTTTCGATCTCCGCAATCCGCCTTCCATGGAGTTTGAAAAACTTGCCGGATACCCAAACAGATTCTCCATCCGCATTACACGAAAACACAGATTGGAATTCGAGATAGAATTTGAAGATGAACAGCGGACCTTCGGCCGTGTTTTGATAGTCAATGTATCGAAACATTACGAATGAGGTGTAGCAATGGCCAGATATCAACCGTTTATAAATCTCGGACCCGGTGATTCCATCAAGGAGGAGCTGGAATATTACGAATGGGACCAGAAGACCCTGGCAGAGATCCTTGGCAAGACGGAAAAGCATATCAGCAGCCTGCTCAATAATAAAACGGTTATAACCTTTGACATGGCCTGTCAGTTAAGCGCCGTCTTCAAACAAAGCCCGCAATATTGGCTCAATCTCGACACTCAATACAGACTTAGGCTTCAGGAAGACGCAAAAAATGGTGAAACCGCAGCTAAGGCGCTTATCTATCGATATATGCCGGTGCGGGAGCTGCGAAAACGTGAATATCTCCCCCGGGCCAGGGAAGCCCTTATAAAAGCGGTTAAAGACTTTTGGGGCATGGAAGAACTTGATTTCGGTTTCCTTGAAAAACGAGCTGCAGTCAGTCTCAAAAAATCTGAAAATTATCGCCAATTCAATCCGTACTATGCGTTAACATGGCAGCAAATCGCCCAAAATTACCTGCGGGACAAATCGCCGGAAAGACCTTATAGCAGAGCGACTTTGCTTGCCCTGGCCTCCAACATCCCTGCCTTTTCAACAGAACCTGAAGGCGTGAAAAATTTTCTAAACAGACTTGCCCAATGCGGTGTCATCTTTGCAGTGCTACCACACCTGCCCAAAACCTACACGGACGGGGCCGCCTTTTGGATCAAAAATCATCCTGTCATACTCTACACCTGCCGTCAGGACAGGATTGACAATTTCTGGTTCACCATGGCCCATGAAATCGGCCATGTCGTGCTGCATGGAGATCAAAGGAATTCACTTTTCATTGACAGTCTTGAATATCTTGATCTTTCCAATGCAAAAGAAAAGCAAGCGGACGATTTTGCCGCAAAAATACTCAAAAGCGAAGAGGTCCTGACTGCTTTTTCCACAACCAGACGTATTTCCGAAATTAAAATCCGGCATTGCGCCGAACGATTTGGACTGCACCCTGCCATCGTCCTGGGCTGTTTGCAGCATCATGGCAGGGCCAACTACAAGACATTGCATAAATTAAAACCAAAGGCGTCATCCATGTTGCCCGACGATTACAAAATGAAATAAGAGGAGATGTGGAAGAAATGTGGATGATTGACATCAGACACTGGCTTAATGAACAGAAGAACGGACCGGCTGTGCCTCAACTGAAGTTAAAAGTAAGAAAACTGGCGGAGATCATAACCTATGCAACGTTATGTGACCGTGGTCTGGACACTGGAAAAGCGCCGAGATGCTGGCGACGACCAAAAAGAAAACCCTGTAAAGGCATTTTACAGATTCAATTTGAGATAGACGGCCGGATACACTGGTTCTGCCCCGAGTGTGGCGATGAAGGACTTATCGACGGTTGGCAGGGATTGATATGGGACATGAGTGACGGGATGATTCATTGAGTATCTCATAAACATGCGAGAAGACTGGGCGTTGGGGACTCGATAGCCTGCACCGTCCCTGCCTCGGGCGGGGTCAGTTTAAAGGGCTGGGATAATAGATTGGCAACACCGGGAAGGATTCTACCTTAATTTCTGGTGAATTTGTGTTTTGACAATGGAGTCCACTTTAGTCTGGCGGAAAAGAGGTAATACCTTTAAAAAGGGGTAATAAGAAGGACTGATGGCACGGGCACCTGACGAAAAGGGCAGAATCGCTGCTCAATGCCACGGGATTGCTGCATGGGCGCAAGGGATAGGCCTTTGTGCACGTGGACGGTTCAGGAGACCTTTTGTTATGGATATGGATGCCAGGGATATGAAATTCGGTTGAGCGGAATCATGTTTCAGGATTTTTTGCCGTGTAATCAGTCATATAAAGCCCCATACTATACGACACCTGCCTTGCAGCGGGTTGCCTTTTTTCGGATTTCAAAGCTAACCTATAGCATTTTCAGATTCAATTTGAGATAGACGACCGGATATGCTTGTTCTGCCATGATTGTGCAGATTAAGGACTTAGGAGTTGTCCATAAACAAAAAAATGGAAACAAAACTTTACATTTTTTGCTTTTTTGCTTATTTTGTTATTGAATGTAAACTTTTTGTCTAAAAAGAAATGCGATCAATACCGAGGGGAGTGTGATGGTCTGGAATGGCACAAAAATTAAAGAACGGGCCAAGGAAGTCGGTATATCTCTTACCAAGCTTGCCAGAACTATAGGTGTATCAAGGCAAACAATTGCTTCCTGGTCGCGTGGTCAAGTTCCGCGCGGTGAGCGTTTGATTGAACTATGCCGGGTTTTGGAGACTTCTCCTTCATCTTTCTTCGCCCCTGAGACACCAGCTCTTGTTTCCGTGCCGCAGCATCGCACGATCCGGAAGAAGAGAGTAACAGACGCCATTCAGGAAGAGTCCTGGAAAATGGCGGAAATGTATATTAACCTTTTCCGGACAGCACCTTCTTCAAGCATACTTCCCGTTGTAAGAGCTACCGAGAGGGATGACAGGAATGCAAAGAAGATCGCTATGCATTTACGGGAAATATCAGGGATCAAGCATGACAAACCGATGGATTTTAAGCATGCCTTTCAGATTCTTGAAAAACTTGGAATTTATTCTATTTTCCGTGCTTTTCCCGAGAGCATTTCTAAGCAGTTATATGCGTTTTATTCCCGGATATGCGACCAGAGAGTCATTTTTGTCAACACCAATACCAATGTAATCGATCTTATTTTCCAGCTTATACATGAAGCGGTCCATGCTGTCAGGGATGAGGAGCCGGACCTGTTCAACGATCCAGTTGAGGAGGATTTTTGCGACGCCGTGGCCAACTATGTCCAGTTTCCAGATGAATATGTAAGACAGGTAGCCCAGTCTGTCAGAGGCAGGAGAAAGGACATTACAGTCAATATTCTCAAGGACTTTGCCCGCGAATACAAGCATTCACTCTTCGGTATCCAGAAGCGCCTGAACTCGCTTGGACTTCTCAAGGGTGTAAATCTCGGCGGGGCGGATACCAACGTAAAAAGGGAATTTCAAACAGTAGGTGAATTTCTATTTAAGGAAAAAGATCCCAGATCTTACGTCGAAATGCTGTTTGAGCTTTCACCGCTTTTCATGCAGCTTGTCGCTGAACAGGTCCCGGATTGTTCAATAAGAAAACTGGGGGAATGGCTTGGGCTTGATACAAGTCTTGATGCCAGGGCCGTTATGGATGAATTGAAAAGAAGGGCTTCGTAATTCGTGCTGACAGGAAAGACCTGGTGATTATTCTGTGCGACACTTCAAGTGTTGTGATGCTCCTCCGGATCGCGCCTGAAATGTTTCAAGATGAAAGATATGGCTGCGTAACTATCAAGGAAGTCCACGACGAGCTGTTTGCCACGCAAAAATTCAAAAGCAGATATCCATGGCGCACGGATTACAGAGACAAGGTTGTGCCGCTCACTGCAAGTCAAATGGAGGTGGCGGAGGTCTCTCAATACTTTTCCGTCATAGATGAACTTGTTAAGGACGGTACAATCGACAGGAAATCCGGACGCCTGTTCGACTTGAGTCATACGGACAAAAGGATTCTGGCTGGAGCCCTGACCCATCAATTTAAAATTACATCCGGTGACCAGGGCCTGATCCGGTTCGCCAAACAGGAGTTTCCCAGTATATTCAAGGGTGATATATCTCCCCTGGAAATCATCAATATGTGGCTGGAGAACGGGTTGATATCGTGGGATGACGTGAAGCATGAATACCTTTCCGAGTGGGACAGACTGGAAGAACCCCGGCAACCGATAGAGGCGATTGGCAAGTTTCAGCAGTTTACTGGGAAAATATATCCCGGATCATAACCATGTGAGGTTTCGAATAACAGCGGAGGGAAAAGCGCCATGGCGGAATCTGACAGTCACAAAAGAGCAAAGAACAAGGCGGCTGGTCAAGCCGGGAGAACGGAAGCTCCACTACGCGGAAATCGCAGGCTGGATGCGCTTACCCCCGGGAAGGCAATTGGAATTGAACGGAGCGGCACCCTGGCCGGCCTGGAAAAGGCGGCGAAACGGCTGAAGGATAGCGGCAAGCCGCAGAAAGTATTGCAAGTTCCACAAAAGGATATGGCCAAGGCTGCAAAAGCCATGCAAAACGTCGGAACAAGCGGCACCGTAAAAAATATGGGTGGTACCAGGAGGCGTTCTGTACCGAAGAAGAAATGATATACCTGGCGGAAAAGTCAAAAGCAGACGCGACCCCTTTTTCTTTTTTATAAAGATTTTACTTTTTGCGTTTTCTTAATGAGTCTTCAAGTGACCAAACATATAGAACTGGACAGAAAGTTTTGGCCCGTTGAGGCTGACCAGGAAAATGATCCTGAAAGCATCCGGGCTATGCTCGCCTTTGGACTGGGGAAACAGCTTTCTTGGGAAGATCTATTAGGAAAAGATCGCGTTGTCATCCTCGCTGAACCAGGCACAGGCAAGACGGAGGAATTTCGGGCGATTACAGGGCACTTGCGGATGGCTGGCAGGCCCGCCTTTTTTTGCCGAATTGAGTTGCTCCAGAAGATGGAGATTCAGCACAGCCTTGATATAGGAACAGCGGAAGAGTTCAGTGAATGGATAGATGGAAATAAAGAAGCTTATTTTTTTCTCGATTCCGTGGATGAGGCACGGCTGAATAGCCGTACCGCGTTTGAGATCGCACTTCGGCGTTTCTCAAAAACAATCGGCGAAAGATTAAATAGAGCGAAGGTTTTTGTTTCGTGCAGGGTAAGCAATTGGTGGGCGACTGCAGATCTGGCATTGTTTTTGAGGCACTTACCCATCCCGGAAAAGCGTAAGATGCGAGATGATGAGAAAGGTCCTGCCGAAGAATTTGAACAAACCTCCGAAGAGTCTATGGCTACTGACAGATCCATTGATCTTGAAGAAAAGAAGGATCATGTCGTTTTCCAATTAGCACCGCTCAATGATCAACAGATTCGCAATTTTGCAGCCCACCAAGGTGTCAACAATACGAAAGCCTTTGTCGAGGCGATTGAGCGGGCGGATGCCAGGATTTTCGCTGAACGTCCACAGGACCTTTTGGAGCTTATTGAATACTGGAAATCAAAAGGTCACCTTGGACGACATGCCGAAATGCTGGACTTCAATATCCAGGTAAAGCTTTCCGAGCATGATCCACGCCGTGACGCGGAGAGACCACTATCAACGGACGACGCTTTTTTAGGTGCGGAACGTCTGTCAGCCGCAACTACCTTGCAAAAAAAGACCACGATAATTTTGCCAGATCGTCCGGTCGACACTGATCTACGTGCGGCATCGATTGAACCAAAAGAGAGCCTGCCAGATTGGTCATCAGACAAGATTCAAACACTCCTTGATCGTCCAATATTTGACGAGGCAATTTATGGGACGGTTCGATTCCATCATCGAGAAGTCCGGGAGTATTTGATGGCCAAGTGGCTCAAGCGTCTTATTGATGAAGGCAAATCGCGGCGGGCAATTGAAGGCCTGCTTTTCGCCAAACGATACGGACAAGATGTCGTCATACCATCCATGAGACCAATAGCTGCCTGGATGGCTTTATGGGATGAACGTATTCGGAACCATCTCCGGACAATTGCACCTGAAGTTCTCATTGAAAACGGCGATCCGTCTGTATTGCCAGTTGAATTCAGGAAGACGCTGCTCATCGGGTTTGCGAAGCTTTATGCAGGGCATAAATATACAGGTACATCTTTTGACATTACGATGGTTCGACGTTTGGCCGATCCCCAGCTTGCTTCGACAGTAAATGACCTACTTAAGAAATACTCAACGCATGATGATGTCTGCATATTGTTGTTGAAATTGATCTGGCAAGGCCAGATATCAGAATCTGTAGATGCAGCTTTATCTTACGCTATGGATGATCAGGCGAGTTCATACATCAGAACCTGCGCGATTCGTGCTGTTGCAGCAGCCGGTGCAGGTGAGCAACGCCGTAAGCTAGTCAACACATTGATTACTGACATCTCGAAGGTTGAGCCAGACATACTCGGGGAGGCCTGCGACCTATTCTTTCCAGGCTTCCTATCAGTTTCGCAGCTACTAAAAATATTAGAAACAGTTAAGCCGCCAGAGCGGTATTCAACATCCCAACTCCAACGAAGCATAGAAAAAATAGCTGATAAAGTTTTACCTCAACAGGAAGCGGAGAAGCTATTACGAGGACTTCATAAACTTCTAAAAAGCCAGCCCTTCATTGAGCGGGGCCATTGCGAAATCTCGCAAAGATATGCCTGGTTGTTGCCGAGCGCAATCAGGTTGGCTAATAACCAGTTTATTCTGAAAAAACATGGTTTTTCCTTTGATCCTAAAGTGCTAGACCTGTTCTTGGGCTACATTATTGCACAAGATTACGGTGAGTTTACCACCTCCGGACGAGATGACATTTTGAAAGATGCTAAAGCCTGGCCAGAGTTCCGGTACCAGTTGTTTTGGCATGCAATCGCTGTAGCGCGAGAGCGAAAGGAACAGATAAAGTGGAAAATTCGTGATTTCTGGGGGCCTAGTGCCGATGACCTGGAACGACTTTTCGAAGACCTGATCCACAAACCGTTAATGGATGACCGGTTGATTGCCTTGACAGTAGTCTTTGGAATTTATGTAAACGAAAAACGGCCCCGAAAATTGCGCGAGCGGATGAAACGTGTGGTCGCCGGAACAGCAGAACTTGAAGCTAAACTACAGGAGTTGCTCCATCCAAAACCATTGTCTGAGGAACAAAAAAGGTGGCGTCGTCAGGAACGCGATTTTAAGCGAAGACAAAAAGAGCGCGAAAACTGCCTGAAAGCCAATCGTCAAAAATGGCGGAAAGCATTGAAGAAAAATCCACAGGAAATTAAGAACGTTGGCAATGCTCAAAAAGGAGAAATTTGGAAGCGAACAGCCTACCTTTATAATCGGATTCAAGAGAAAAAGAACGAGAGCGAATATGGTCTTGGATATACAGACTGGAAGGCATTGATAGATGAATTCGGTTTTGAGGTGGCAAAGATTTTCGAGATGGATGCATAGCCTATTGGCGTAAATATGATCCTTTTACATATCCAAACCGGCGAACCAGTAATTCTATTCCTTGGCCGCGTATTATCGGCTTGACTGGCCTTGCCATGGAGGCAGCCTACGATCCTGATTGGGTGAAAAAAATAAGTCATAATGAAGCTGAGATAGCGGCACATTACTCTGTTTGCGAATTGACGGATTCCCGAATTGGTTCAGAGCGTTCAGCAACGAGTTCCCTGACATAGTTGATACAGTGATTGAAGACGAACTGCGGTGGGAAATTTATGAGAGCTCTGCAGAAAAGCCCTCTACTAACATTCTTTCGGCCCTGAGATATGGTGATAAAGAATTCAAGGGGCGCTTCAAGAGCATATTATTTGAACTCCTATTAGAGAATGAGCCAGCAAATGGTTTTGTTCTGGACCATGCGCTTTCGCTGATTTTAGAAGGACATCTTGATGCAGCGTTCAAGAAAAAAGTAGCTGAACTCGCCTGTGAACGTTTCGAAGTCGCAACCGACAAAAAACGTAAATTTACATGGCTTATTGTTCTACTCTGCATTGACGGGGTTCGAGGATGCGAACTTCTCAAAGGATGGATTACAGGTTTACCATCCGAAGAAGAGCAGAAAGAAACGATGATCAATTTTTGTTCGGCCTTGACGGATCATGGAAATGCTCGATTCGGCCTCGCTGTTCGTGATTATGAAAGGATCGAAGTATTGGCCGAGCTTATGCCTTTAATCTATCAATTCGTCAAGGTTGAAGAGGATGTTCATCACGAGGGCGTTTATACTCCCAAAGTGCGCGATCGTGCAGAACAAACACGTTCCAATCTTTTAAACGTAATTTTCGATACGCCAGGACGCCTGTCATATGATGTCTTGATGAATCTCTCAAAAACCGTCAGCGATAATTTTTTAAAAGACCACATCGATTACTTGGCAAAAGAACGTGCTGCTTTGGATGCTGAATTTGAGCCATGGCATGGAAGGAATGTCGCAGAATTCGCTGAGTCGGCAGAAAAACAGCCGCAATCTGAGACAGATCTTTATGAACTCGCCTTGGTTCGATTGGATGAACTTAAGATGGATATTGAAGACGGTGACGAAAGCGAAGCAGCGCTACTTCAGAAATTAACAAAAGAAACGGAGATTCGTATTGTATTTGCCAATCGGCTTAAAAAGTCTTCTCGCTTACGTTACACCGTCGGTTCTGAGGAGGAGCTTGCTGATGCCTCAAGAACTGATATTCGGCTCAATGCTCCTCAGATTCCATCACCTGTCCCCATTGAACTAAAAATAGCTGACAAATGGACTCTTGCAGAATTGCGCGAACGTATGGAAAATCAGCTAATCAGACAATATATGCGAATATCTCGATATGGAATTTTTCTCGTAATTCACAATGGAGAAAAGAAAAAGAGACATTGGAAAGATAATAAAACAAAAAAGATGCTTCCTTTCGCTAAACTGATTGATACTCTGAAGCAAGAGGCAGATTATTTAACAAGAAGACATCCCAAGGTTGCAGATCTGGAAGTGGTCGGTATAGACTTCACGATACGCTTCTCCGCTAAGGAATAATAAAAAACTATAAAAATCCTGGCGGTAAAAACAATAATGCATATCTTATTAAAGAGTTGGCCTTTTGTTAATTCCTGTCTTTTCACAGGACAAAGCAAAAAGAATGTCCGCCATAGAGGCTTCTCGTTGCCCGACGATTACAAAATGAAATAAGAGGAGATGTGGAAGAGATGTGGATGATTGACATCAGGCACTGGCTTAATGAACAGAAGAACGGACCGGCTGTGCCTCAACTGAAGTTAAAAGTAAGAAAACTGGCGGAGATCATAACCTATGCAACGTTATGTGACCGTGGTCTGGACACTGGAAAAGCGCCGAGATGCTGGCGGCGGCCAAAAAGAAAACCCTGTAAAGGCGTTTTACAGATTCAATTTGAGTAGACGGCCGGATACACTGGTTTTGCCCCGAGTGTGGCGATGAAGGACTTATCGACGGTTGGCAGGGATTGATATGGGACATGAGTGACGGGATGATTCTTGAATGACCGGAATGAGGAGGATGTCCGGGGCTATCGCGACGCCCTGGCCCTCATCCACGAAAAGGCAAAAGAGATTTCTGCTTCATGGGAATCCCCTTTGTTGAACAGTTAAGGGGATTGGGCTGGAATCACGATGTGTTGTACTTTTTGTAGTGTAATCAGTCATACGAAGACCCATGCTTACACGATTTCATAGTCAGGCACTGATTGCGCCTGGTATCTTGTAGCATGAGGAAGGTCAGGCGCAGAATTACTAATCCCCGCCGGCTTGCCGCCTCGGTCCTCCTGAAGTGGGAGGGTATCCCGCCGGCCAGACGCCCGCCCCTGGCGCAACTGACAGAGGATTTCCTTGAGGACACAGGCCCCTGGTCTGACAGAGACAGGGCCCTTGTCCGTGAGCTGGTTTTCGGAGTGGTGAGATGGCTGGCACTCCTGGACCGGCACATAGACTTCCGGCTTATCTCCGGGAAGAAAAGGCTTTCGAGGATAGTCCGGTCACATTTGAGGATCGGGGCCTTTCAGATCCTGTTTCTTGACCGTATTCCATTTTCAGCCGCAGTGAATGAGGCGGTTCAAGGTGTAAAGTCATCCAATAGTGCCTGGGCCTCTGGTCTGGTGAACGCCGTTCTTCGCCGGATGGCTGAAAGGTGTGAGTCACTCGGACAGGAAATGGCCCGAAGGTGTGAGGATGCAACAGGCCTTGGTGAGGTTGAAATGCTTGCCATTGAGCAATCTCACCCTCTCTGGATGGTCGATAGATGGGCGGGGAGATACGGGCTTGAAGGAGCACGGTCCCTCTGCAGTGCCAATAACATACAGGCCCCGCTGACTCTCAGGGTAAATACCCTGACCACAACAAGAGAAGAAGTCCTTATTAACCTGGCAGGTCATGGGCTTGATGCCGTTCCGGGTCGCTATGCGCCTGAGGCCGTGATAATCCGTGGTTATTCCGGATCTCCTGCGGCAATCCCGGGTTTCAGGAAAGGATGGTTCCAGGTGCAGGACGAGGCGGCACAACTGGTCTCGTACTGTCTGGACCCAATGCCAGGAGAGATCATACTCGACGCCTGCGCAGGGCCCGGAGGAAAGACGACTCATATAGCACAGATGATCAGGGATCAGGGAGTTGTCGAGGCCACGGACAGGAATAACGCCCGCCTGGAACTTCTGAGGGAGAATCAGGAAAGACTGGGTATAAAGTGCATCTCCTGTATCCCTTTTGAATCGTTTAAGGCAGGACTCCATGATCTTAAGGGCAGATATCACCGTATCCTGGTAGACGCTCCGTGCTCAGGCCTTGGCGTCATAAGACGGCACCCTGACATCAAGTGGAATCGCACCAGGGCTTCTCTGCCGGAACTGGCATCTCAGCAAAGGTCTCTGCTTAATGTCCTTGCCCCTTTAATCAGACCCGGGGGTACCATGGTCTATGCGACCTGCACGCTGGAGCCCGAGGAGACCAGGGAGGTAGTGGATGATTTTCTTTCAATTCATGCCGGATGGGGTCTTATCCCGGCGGATGAGGTGCTTCCCGCGGCAGCAAGGAGCCTTGTTGATGAAAATGGATTCCTTGTTATCTTTCCCGGTCCGGACGGCCCTGACGGGTTCTTTGGGCAGTGCTTAAGAGTCTGTCCCGCAAATATTAGTTGCAAAATGAGGCCGAATTCGGTAAAATATTATATAATTTCAACATGATAATTGCTTTTTGAGGGCCTCATAAACTACAATTTCAGAAGCTATAATCCGGAGCAACCATATCTGCTACCCCCATCTCTGGACGACTGGCTCCCCCAGGACCATCTTGCCCGATTTATATCTGAGACAGTTGATCAAATGGATCTGTCAGCATTAATCACAGCTTACAGAGCCAATGGCCAGGGAAGCGCAGCCTATCATCCGGCAATGATGGTAAAGATACTTTT
>PQXD01000013.1:4301-25300 GCA_003194485.1 Deltaproteobacteria bacterium | reverse complement strand
GGAATAAGGCTCTTATGACAATGAATCTCAATAATCAGCATTTCCAGAAAGTCCAGAGGGGCATAAGGCCAAAATTTGGCCGAATCGAAATCTTCGGCTGATATGATTTACGGGACACGCTCTTAAGTCTCCGTAACTGCTCTGTTGCTACAAATAGTGTCTGACAATAATTCCGATAAATGACTTCGTATTATCGGTTGAGTGTGATAAAAAGGATGAGCTATTGCAAAACTCATTATTTTATTAGAAGGACATGATTTTGCATTTTAAAACTGGATATAAAACGGATAAACTGGCCCTGGTCCGGGACCCCTTGAGCGATTCTCCGGAGCTTGTGCGCATTCACGATCCAGCAGTAAAGCTCGACCACGCGAAACTGAGATTATGGTGGCAAGATTTTTTGAGATCCAGGTGGAAGCTTATTGAGCAAACTTCTCGTAATGGAGAGAACAACCTATGATTAGATTGATCGAAGCGAAAGGATACCGTTGCCTTCGTTATGTCAGGACAAAAATCAATGCCTTTGAAATCCTTGTCGGCCCCAATGCCAGCGGCAAGTCAACGTTCCTGGATGTGATTCGTTTCCTTGGTGACGTTGTTTCCAAAGACCTTGATGCGGCGATTAGGGAACGGTCTGACAACCTCGCTGACTTATTCTGGAGAAAAGAAGGAGACCACTTTGATCTTGCAGTAGAGGTGGAAATACCAGAACATCTTCAATCGAAGATAAAAGGAGATTTCAAGATATGCAGGTATGAAATTTCACTTGGAATTGATCCGACAACTCAGGAAAATTCAATTCGGGCCGAACGAGTTCTTTTTTTGTGCCGCCATAAGGAACCTCTAACTCAAAGACTTCTTTTTCCTTTCTCTTCAGCGCCACCTGATAGCATCTTAACTCCTGCTCGGAAAAAAGGTATGAAGACGGTTGTCAATAAGGTATCTGGAGGAAATGACAATTTCTATGATGAAACCGGAAAGGGCTGGGATCATGCCTTTAAGCTCGGGCCCCATAGATCTGCTCTGGCCAATCTCCCTGAAGATGAAACCAAGTTCCCTGTATCGACTTGGTTCAAGCGGATACTCATGGACGGGATACAGAGTCTGGTCTTGAATAGCATGTCTATGCGCAGGCCGAGTCCCCCAGGACAACCGAAGACTTTTCGTCCCGATGGGTCTAATCTGCCATGGGCAATCGAGTTCTTTAACAAAGAATATCCAGAAAACTTTGAGCGGTGGCTGGCCCACATTCGGACAGCGTTTTCTGACATTAAAACTATCGAAACCGTGGTGCGTCCTGAAGACAGGCATCGTTATCTTCGAGTAGTATACAAGACCGGCCTTAAGATTCCTTCATGGGTGCTCTCGGATGGAACACTTCGGCTCTTGGCCTTGACTCTTGTTGCATATCTTGACCAGCCGGCCATTTATCTAATTGAAGAACCAGAAAACGGCATCCATCCTCAAGCGGTGGAAACGGTTTTTCAAGCCCTTTCTTCTGCCTACGAGGCACAGATACTTTGTGCAACACACTCCCCGGTTATTCTCTCTCTGGCAGAACCTGAGCAGGTGTTATGTTTCGCCAGAACTGAAGATGGTGCCACCGATATCGTGCGGGGTTCGGATCATCCGAACTTAAAAGATTGGCAGCGAGGTACAGATCTTGGGACCCTTTTTGCCACGGGAGTTCTCGGATGAGTAAAGGATTTGCACTTGACCTCATCGCACTGGTGCCTGGCAAAGACGAAAGAGAAGCAATTGATGGTCTGCTGTCAAAAAGAAGCGGGAGCCTCGGAATTTGTAGAATCAATTTTCAGATACTGGTTCATCCACGCCGAGACCCTGGTTGTTATAATGAAGCCCAGGATATTCTTCAACCATACACCAACAGGGCAGCATATGCGCTTGTCATTTTCGATCACGAAGGATCCGGTCAAGAAGAACAAAGTGCTGATGATCTTGCCTCTGACCTTAAAGGCCGGTTGTCCAGAAGTGGATGGGGGGACCGTGTTCAAGTTCTTGTTATTGAGCCAGAGCTTGAGGTCTGGGTATGGAGTGACTCTCCACAAGTAGATGTTTCTTTAGGGTGGAGCAAACATTCCACAAATCTTCGTACATGGCTATCAAATAAAGGGTTCTGGCCCGATAAAAGCCAGAAGCCTCCTCGCCCAAAAGAATGCCTTCTTGAGGCATTGCGTGAAGTCCGCGTTCGGCGTTCAGCCGCAATATATCGGCAATTGGCAGAAAGTGTAGGTCTGGAGAGATGTCAAGACCCAGAATTCAATAAATTGAAGGGTATTTTGAGGTCTTGGTTCTCGATAGGAAAAGATTATGTGTGATAACGGTCGGCGACTCATAGAAGACTACCTGCCGATTCAGGCGATTAGCGCCGAGGCTTCGCGGGAGAAGTCTGTCCGTAAGGGGCATATCTCGACGCTTCACCTCTGGCGGGCGAGGCCATTGTCTTTACCTACGGCCAGCACGTGGAGCTGGACCTGCCTGCCGCGCAAGGCACGGCGCAGGCAGGCGGGCAGAATGGGCTTTCGAGCGGAAGCCGGGCGCTGGTCGAAAAGAAGAAAGGTAAGTACCGGCTGTACGATTTCACGGAGCGAGGCGACGACGAGAAGCTGGGGCTCCCGGCGGACGACGGCGCTCCTGCGCCGCTCATCGATGCGCTGCACCGTATCCTGTGGCTCATCGAGAACGAGCCCCGCAACCTGAACCGCTTCCTCGACGAGGCCAGGCCCGACCGTGAACGCCTGCGCCTGGTCGCGCAAGCCCTAGCCGGCACAGCCTTGGCGGGCAAGAAAGATGATGGAGCGGAACACCTCGTTGCCACGACCGCAAGCGAGCAGGCGGCGCTCAAGAAACTTGTCGCCAACTGGCGGGCCCTCATCGACCAGCGCCTGGCTGATGCAGAGAGCAGCCTTTTTGGCTAAGACATGAGGAATTCAACATGAAGGTGCATCATGGTATGGCGATCCCTCCCGAGGGAGAAACGGTGGAACTCAAGGAATCCGTTGGGGAGTGGAAGGAGATCGTCACAACCTGCGCGGCGTTTGCGACGGCACAGGGCGGCCATATTTATGTCGGCGTTGCAAACGATGGCCGGGTTCTTGGCGTACAGATTGGTAAGGGAACGATGGAAGACCTCGCGAATAAGATCGCTCAAAACACTAATCCGAAGGTTGTGCCGTCCATCTCCACGATTGGCCAGGGGACCACCATCCTGACGTTGGACGTTCCGGAGAATCCGATAAAGCCAGTCTATGCCTTCGATAAACCTCTGCGTCGCTCCGGCAGGACGAATCAGGTCCTCTCACCAACTGAAGCGGCCGAACTGTATTTCGCGACCCGTGGAGTTACTTGGGATGAGACGACCTTACCCGAGGCGTCGATCCACGATATTGACGCTGGGAAGGTCCAGAATTTCTTGCGCCGGGCTCAGAATGAACGGCAACTTGCGGTCGGCGTCGATGTGCCGATCGACCATGCGCTTCGTCAAATGAACTTGATCCGTGATGGTAAAATGACGGTTGCGGCCATTTTGCTTTTCGGAAAAGACCCTGAGTGGTTGATGGTGCAGTCCTCATTACGGTGCGCGCGGTTCAAAGGCGACAACACGGTTCATTTCCTCGACATGAAGGTCATCGAAGGAACAATCATCGATCAAGTCGAAGAAGCGATGGCCTTCGTGAAACGCCATATAAGCATGGAGGCGGAAATCAAGGATCTGGAGCGTGAAGAGCGATGGGAGTATCCGCTGGATGCCGTTCGTGAGGCGATTACTAATGCGGTGTGTCACCGCAACTATGCCGATACCGGCAACGTCCAGGTGCGCATTTTCGATCATGGGTTGGAGGTGTGGAATCCCGGTGGTCTCCCAGCTGGACTGACAGTGGAGGACCTACGTCGGAATCACGAATCGAGGCCGCGAAACAAGCTCATTGCCCGCGTCTTTTTCCTGATCCGCTACATCGAACAGTTTGGGACAGGAACGGGGCGGATGATTGAAGAATGCCGAAAGGCGGGTATCCCGGAGCCGCAATTTGAATCGCACGCCGACAGTTTTCTGGTCCGGTTCAAAAAGCCGGTCTCTCTTGCAGAACGGGTGGCAGTATTGAAACTCAACGAACGGCAGTTGAAGGGCATGCAGTACGCAGAGCAGTATGGCCAGATGACTCGACAAAAATACGAGACGGTAACGGGGGCGTCGACGGCCACCGCCAAGCGCGATTTGAGTGCGTTGGTGAAAAGCGGGGTTTTGAGACCTTGCGGACGCGGGCGCAGCATCCGCTATGAGCTTTCGGCTCAGATTGTGAGCCGAAAAACGAGCCGAAAACATGACGAAAAGAAAGGTAAAATCGCTCAAATGAGCCGGAACATGCACCGCAAATGAGCCCAAGGAGATTCGTTGATGAGCACACATACCCTTCGTCCATGGACAGACCTGGTAAAGCTCCACCCCGACGTGGAAGCAGGAGCGCTCACTGAGGCGGTGTTCGCCATTGATCTCGGTGCCATTGCCGCGGGAGATCCGAACGTCCCTGTTGTGAACCGCGATCCGGAGGCTTTTTTCCGGGCCACCTATCTCACGGCCGATCTCCAAAGACTCCTCGAAGAGGTTCTCGCGTCCCTGGCTGGCAAGTCGGGCTACAACCGGGTGCTGAAGCTTCGCACGCCCTTCGGCGGAGGCAAATCCCACACTCTGGCCTCTCTTCTGCACGCAGCACGCAAGAGGGATGCCCTTGATGCCATCCCGGAGGCCAAAGGGTTTGCACGTCCCGGCGATGTGGCGGTAGCTGTCTTCGACGGAGAGAAGTTCGACGCCCGCAATGGCAAGACCCTTGAAGATGGTCGAACCATCCAGACTATGTGGGGATGGATTGCCTGGCAGATCGATCCAGAACAGGCCTTCCCCATCGTGGCGGATCATGACAAGGATCGCGTGGCTCCCGGTGGAGACGTAATCCGCGAACTCATTACCAAGGGAGCCGGGGGGCGACCTGTTCTCCTGCTACTGGATGAGGTGCTCAAGTACATGGAGCGGGCAGCGGCGGTCAGTGTCCTGGACTCCACGCTCCAGCGACAGGCCAAGGATTTCTTCCAGAACCTGACCGTAGAGGCGGCCGGAAGCGAGAAGGCGGCGCTCGTGTATTCCCTCACGTGGAGCGCACGAGAAGCCCTTGGCAATGTGGGACTGCTCGCCGAAATCGACAAGCTTGCGGCGAGAGTGGACCAATTGCGTGAGCCTGTGACCGGGGACGAAATCCTCCCGATTCTTCAGCGTCGACTCCTTGGTGCCTCACCTGATCCGTCTGCTGCGAGTGAGGTGGCTACGGCGTTTCAGGAAGTCGTGACAGGCATGCAACGGGCGCATGCGGAAACGCCCGCGGAGCGACAGCAGGCTGAAGAGGAAGGGAGATTGTTCCGCGACCGCATGCGGTCGGCTTACCCCTTCCATCCCGCTCTCATTGATATCATGCGTGAGCGATGGACTGCGGTAGACGCTTTCCAGAGGACCCGCGGGGCGCTCCGATTTCTGGCCTCCTGCCTGCATTCCTTGAAGAAGAACGGCGGTGCCCAGCCGCTTCTGGGTCCCGGAGATGTTCCCCTGCGTGATGTGGATGTCCGCGTCAAGATGCTCAAAGAGCTCGGCGTCCAGAATGACTACGACCCGGTCATCACATCTGATATTGACGGGCCCAATGCCCGAGCCAAACGAATCGATGAGAGAATGGCGCGCGAGACGCCGGCGCTTGCCAGTGTTAAACCGGCTACACGCATCGCCACGTCTATCCTCCTTTACTCGTTTGGTGGACTCAGGCGCGACCTGCCTGCCGCGACGCGCACGGCGCAGGCAGGGGGCTCTGGAAATGACGAAACGCTTCCGCCGGGAGTCACGGAGAGTGAACTCCTTGCTGCGTGTGTCGGTCCCGATCTTGACAATATAACCGCGACCGCGGTGCTTTCAGAACTTCGCACCTCCTGCCTGTATCTCCACTACGACGGCGTGCGCTACTGCTTCAAGAAGGACCCGAACGTCACCAAGTTGATCGAGGATGCCGAACAAGGCGTAGCCAGAGAAGATGCCCGGGCGAAGACAAATGGACCGGTTCGGGGAAAGATCAAGGAAATGCTTGATGCCCGTCTGGCGGGCCATCACAACGCACAAATCTGGCCCGCCAAGAGCCAGGATATTCCAGACGAAGACCCGAGATTCCTGGTGGGGTATTTGCCCCTCGAATTCGCAGGTGAGAGCAAGAGCGAACAGGAACGTCATGCGAAGGAGTTGCTCTCAAAGTACGGTGACAAACCAAGGCGTTATCGAAACGGTGTAGGCTTGGCGATTCCTGACAAGAGGCAAATCGAGGCCCTCAGACGCGCCATCCGGTACCTACTGGCTATTGAACGAGTGGAGGCCAAAAAGCAGCAACTTCGACTCACCAAGGACCAGCTCGATCAACTCAAAGAAAGAAAACGCACGGAGCAGGCGGCGGCGGAATCCTGTTTCAGGGAACTATACACGGCGGTTTGGTTGCCGCGTGTCGTCGGAGGTGAACTCGAGTTAGAGAAAGTGGAAAGAGGCGGGCGTCCTCTTCAGGCCACAGGGGTCCACGAACGGATCATGGAATTGCTGACGAGCGTGGGCACGCCGCGCATACATGGTTCCGTGACACCCCGCAAAATCACGGAACGAGTAAAGCTCGGCGAGTCCCTGCCTGCGCCGCCAGCGCCTGCCTGTGCGTTGCACGCAGACAGGTCGCGGCAGGCAGGCGTTGTCGAAGGTGACTTGCCTGCGCGCAGCGCGCAAGCAGGGCAGCCGATTCGCGGAGTCAGGACATCAGATGTACTTGAAGCTTTCTTCCGGGATATTAGCCCACCCCGGCTGGAATCCGCAACTGTCCTGCGCAAAGGTATAGCTCGTGGTATCGCGGAAGGTGTTTTCGCATACACGAGCGGAGGTCTTCCGAAGTTGGGCGAGGACGGGAAGTTCCAGGTAACCCGCGAGAAGGTGGTTGTAGCAAGGCCGCTCGCCGAAGACGAGGTCGATTTCGATTCGGGCTTCCTCATGGTTCCTTCATCTGTGCCAGAAGCCCCTCCCGTATCGACGACGGGAACAACAGAAGAAGGACCTGAAGTGCCCTCGACCGGGCCTGAGCCTCCCACGCCACCTACTGGGCCAGGGGCAGGGCCAACAATTGCCGGTACCGGAACTGATCGGTTGAAAAGAATCTCCCTGGTTTTCAAGGCAACCAGGGATCAGGTTTTCAAGGCTTTCCCGGCCATAGCGAACCTGGCAGACAAGTCCGATGATGAAAAAGTGAAGATACACATCGAGGGTACGGCTGCGGATGGCTACGATCCCTCATGGCTCCGGAACGCAGTTGAGGAACCGCTTGATGAGGCGGACATCGAACGATTGCCGGATGATGAAACGGGACAAAAATAGAGGAGCGATGCAATGGCACCAGAGAAAAAGTGACAAAGATCATTACTTAATGTCCTTGCCCCTTTAATCAGACCTGGAGGTACCATGGTCTATGCAACCTGCACCCTGGAGCCAGAGGAGACCGGGGAAGTAAAGGAGGTTTTGATGAAAGATATCAGGTCAATCAGTCCCAGCACACAATTTTGCGCTGTTATCGGTAATCCGGTTGCGCACAGTCTTTCACCGGCGATTCACAATGCCGCTTTTGCGGAACTGGACCTGGATTTCGTCTATGTGGCCTGCCGGGTCGAAGACGTAAAAAATGCATTGGCAGGCATGCGGGCGTTAAGCAACTTCAGAGGCATGAGCATCACTATTCCGCATAAAACAGAAGCAATGAAATATGTGGATGAAATAGCAGAGGTAGATCGCTCAATCGGTTCAATTAATACGGTTATCAACGAACAGGGCAGGTTGCTCGGGTTTGGAACGGATGGGCCGGGTGCGTTAAAGGCCGTTATTGACGCCGGAGTGGAAATCGACGGCAAAAACATCCTGATGCTGGGCTCGGGCGGCGCGGCGCGGGCGATTTCCTTTACCATCGCACGGAATGCCAGGCTGGAGGGGCTTTCAATCCTGGATATTAATGAGGATATGCTTCAACAGCTTACCGCTGATTTAAGGGCCGGCACGGACACCCTGATCAAATCCGAGCCGCTGAGTAGGAACTCTCTTGCCGCAGCGATGAAGAATGCTGATATAATTATCCACTGTACGCCGATCGGCATGCATCCAAACGAAGATGCCTCCCTGATTCCCGCTGAGTTTTTTCAGCCAGGGCAGGTTATCTTTGATGTTGTATATACGCCCCTTGAAACCAGACTGCTTGCCGAGGCCAGGTCCCGCGGCCTTAAAGTAATTTCCGGAGTGGATATGTTTATCAACCAGGCGGTCTTGCAATTTGAGCGTTTTACGGGCGTTGACGCACCTGTAGAGGTTATGCGCCGGGTAGTAATGGAGCATTTAAGGACATGAATATAGTACTGATCGGATATCGCGGCACCGGGAAAAGTGCGGTGGGAGAGCTTCTCGCCTTGCGCCTCAAGATGCCGTGTATTGGTATGGATGCGGAAATAGTCAAAAGGGCGGGCATGTCAATTCCGGAGATTGTGGAGAAATATGGCTGGCAGAAATTTCGCGATATGGAGTCTGAAGAGGCCCGGGAACTGGCAGGACTTGATAATATTATTGTAGATACCGGCGGCGGGGTTGTTGAACGGCCTGAAAATATTGAGGCCCTGAAGACAAACTCCATTATCATCTGGCTCAAGGCCTCAGTGGATACGATTGTCTCGCGGATTCAGGGAGACACTGAACGGCCTGCCTTGACCGCTGGAAAGACTTTTACCGAAGAGATTGCGGAAGTCCTGGAGCAAAGGATCCCAAAATACAAAAGCGCCGCTCAATACGAAATTGATACGGACGAATCAACCCCGGAGCAGGTCGCAGACAGGGTTATTGAAATCTGGAAGGAGGAAGGAAATCCTGCTGCCCATCATGTCACCAATTGATGACATCCTTCACCGGTACATGTCTGGCAACAATAATAATGGTGAATTGACGGCACAGAATGTTTCGCTCTGCCATGATTCACCTTATACGATTTACTGCGGCAGGTTCGTTAACCGGGATGTCTCCCTCGCATGGCAAGTAGGTCCAAAGAGTGATTTTCTATGATCAAACTACTCCACACCGCAGACCAGCACCTTGGCGTCAAGTTTTCCGGGTTCGGAGAGAAGGGAAAGCAGCTCCGCCAGGCCGTGAAAGAGTCCCTTAAAACCTTAGTAGATCTGGCCAGGGCAGAGGCCGTTGATCTGGTGTTGATCGCCGGCGACCTGTTCGACTCAAATGCGGTATCGAGGAACCTGGTAGAGGAAGCCGTAGCTCAGCTCAAGCGGCTGCCACCGGTGCCGGTCTGCATCCTTCCCGGGACACATGATTGCTACGATGCCTCTTCGGTGTACAGCCGTCCTGAATTTCTGAATATCCCTGATATCCATATCTTCACGGACGAAATCACGGCCATCTCCTTTCCAAGGCTCGACATCACGGTATACGGCAAGGCCAACCTGAGCCCAAAGGGGACCGGGAGCCCGCTGGCAGCGCTCAGGAAGACCAGCGAAACCAGATATCATGTGGCCATGGCCCACGGAGAGATGGCCATCGAGGGAAAGTTTTCCGGCGACTATTACCCTGTTGAGCCCAGGGAGATCGCTGCTTCTGGCATGAACTATGTCGCCCTCGGGCACTGGCACCGGTACGCTGATTTTTCCCAAGGCGGTGTCAGGGCCTCTTACTGTGGGGCGTCAGAGACCCTAAGCTTCGAAGAAGGGGAGGGCTCCGGCTTTGTCCTCATCGTTTCCATTGATGAGTCAGCCACCCGGGTTGAAAGGAGGCGTGTTGGCAAATTTCTTTGGAAAACAGTCGATTTGGCCATCGAGACTTTCGAATCAGAGGAAGACCTTATTCAGGAGATCCGCCAACTGGCGGATCCCAACACACTTCTTCGGGTCAGATTAGGAGGCTTAAAGCCACTGGATTGGGATATGAGCGAGGAGCGAGTCATAGAAATGCTGGGGGATTCGTTTTTCCATCTCGAAGTCATTACAGGCGGCTTATCCACATCCCTTGACCGTATCCGTGTGGCAGACTTCCCGGAGTCCACTGTCATTGGCCAGTTTCTGCGCATCATGGAAAAGAGGCTTGAGACTGCCGGTCCTGCTGAGAAACCCGTTCTTGAAGAGGCGCTGCAGAGGGGCTTTGCCCTGCTGAACGGCAGGGAGGCCTGACAGCCAATGAAACTGACACGCATTCAGATTAATCGCTTCCGAAACATCGATACCTTCTCCAGTGGTATAGACGACGGCATCGTGCTGTTTAAAGGTCCCAACGAGGCCGGAAAATCATCGCTTCTTTCCGCCATCTTATTCGGCCTCTTTGAGGACCCCAAATCATCTGCCCAGCGTCTTGAAGAAGCCAGAGGATGGAATAAGGAGAGCCTTTACCATCTTATTCTGGAATTCAAAACAAATGGTACAACCTATGCCCTTGAGAAAGACTTTGAAAACAGGTCAACGCTGCTTCGCAACGTGACAACCGGTGAATTCTGGAAAGATAAGAACAAGGTGAATGCCAGGCTGGCAGAGATCATCGGGTTCTTCTCCAAAGACGTTTTCATCAGCACCGCTTGCGTTTTTCAGGATGAACTTCACGCGATAAGTTCCGGACAAAAGGACCTGCGCAGGCTCCTTGAGGAAAAAGTCGCCGGCAAAGAAGACTCGGCAGCTGAGACCGTTGCAAAGAGGCTTGAGAAAAAGGTATTGGATCTGAAAAGGGGGCTGGACCGGCCGGCTCCTGCCAACCCCGGCCGGATACTGCAGGTGATGGATGAGTTAAGAGGCCTTACAGGGAGGAGGGAGGAGATTGCCGGTATAGTTTCAAGGCTTCACGGGGCCAGAGGCAGGATCAATGAAGTGGCCGATGAGTTGGAGGAAGCTGCGAAGTCCTTGGAGCTGAAGAAGCAGGCGCTGGAAAAATCCAGGCTGTATGTCAAGGCAAAGGAGAGGCTCGAAAACCTGGACAAGGCCCTCGAAAAGACAGTGGCAAACCTGGACAGGCTCAGCAAGGCCGATCAGGAGATCCAGAAAATAAGGTCGCAGCTCGAGAGCAGGCATAACAGGCTGACAATCTGCGAGGCCAACCTGGAAAAGCACAGGAGGGCCGTAAGGGCCAAGGTGGAAAAGGAGGCCCTCTACAAAGAACTTCAGCAAAAAAAGGACTTGCTGGACAGGGCACGGGAAATCGCCGGGGCATGCGATGCATTGGAGGAGTCCCTCCGGGATGTTCCTGTCTTTCCCAGGGCATTGGTGCAGGATCTGGTTCAGGTGGAAAGCGATATAAAAGCCCTGGAAAGGAGAACGGGCGAGCGAGGCATGCTCCTGAAGGTCACCTTTAAAAGGCCGACGCCCTACGAGATCGAGACCGAGGATGGCATCGTTTCGGCTGGCGATGGGGCTGCCGGCGCAACCCTGGAAGAGACCGCCAAAAAAGAGGTCCGCATTGACTTCAAAGGCGTTGCCGAAGTGCGGGTAGCCGCCAAAGACCGGGCATTACAAGAGGGCCTGGAGGAACTGAACGAAAAAAGAGGCCTCTTGAAGACCCGGCTCGAACAATATCAGTGTCAGTCGGTCGCGGAATTGGTAGCCATGAAAGAAAGGCGGGAAAAGACTCAGCAAGAGTTGGAGGCCAAAGAGTTGGAGCTAAAGATAACCCTGGGCAAGGAGAACATGGCCTCTTTGGGAAAAGGGGTGAAAGAGTCAGAAATCTGGTCAGAGCAAGTAAGCAAGGTTTTTGAGGAGATGAGGGACTTCGTGATTTCAGAAGAGGAACTCGCAGAGCGGGAACGGGAAATCCGGTCACTGTGCAAAGAGGTGCAAGAGCTTGAAGGGAATATCCGCGAAAACCAGGGTGTCCTGAAATCGTTTATCAAAGAGGATCTCGAAAAGGAGAAGAAAGATCTGGCCAGGCAAATGCTCGTGGCGGAGACAGCCCTGGAGGATCTCAAGGCCTTCGAGGCATCAGGGGAAGAAGTCGTCAGGCAGGAGGATGAGGTCAAAACCTTGGAAAAGAGACTATCCGAGCTAGAGGTTGAGCGAAAAACGCTTGAACATATCCTCCGGGAAGACCGCTATGGCCAGGAAGATATAGCCGAATTAGAGGAGCGTATCGAGTCCCTGGAAAGGAGGGCTGACAGGCTGAGAATGAGGCTCAGGGCCTACGAGATCATCGGTGAGGTCCTTAACGAAGCACGCAGGAACATTCTAAAGAGTATCGGCAGTGAGGTTGACGAACGGATTGGTGCTTATTCCGGTGTGATTACCAGCGGCAAGTATGATCAGGTCCGCCTTTCGAGAGAGGATTTCTCCCTCCGGGTGTTCAGCCGCGAGAAGGGTGACTGGATCAATCCTGACGCGCAAGAACTCTCTGCGGGTGCCAGGGATCAGCTTTACCTGGCGGCACGCCTGGCGCTGGTGGATGCGGTCATGGAGGGAAGTCCTGTTCCTATCATTCTGGATGATCCGTTAGTACATTTTGACGCATGGCGCCGGGAAAATACCCGGAATCTCCTTAAGGAAGTGTCAAAGACGCACCAGGTGCTCATCTTCTCCTGCCACGATTATTATGACGACTGGGCCGATCAGATCGTCAGCTTTTGACCGTTGTGATTTGGGAACGTGGCCAAACCCATCACTCTCGCGACTATACTATATTTATCCCCATCCTTATGAAATTTTTCAGCCCCTGGGATGGTATTTCTGGTGGATAGTGCGCAGGTGCTGAAGATCAAGATGGGTGTATATCTGTGTAGTGCTGATGCTGCTGTGGCCTAAGAGCATCTGTACGACCCTCAGATCTGCTCCGCCTTCCAGGAGATGTGTTGCAAAGGAATGGCGGAGCACGTGGGGAGAGACTTCGCTCTTAATGCCTGCCGATATGGAATAGGCCTTGAGTAGCTGCCAGAACCTCTGCCTTGTGAGAGGTTTTCCGGCCCTGCCGACGAATACAAAGTAACTGGCCTTCTTGCCAAGAAGCTTGGGTCTGCCGGACTTGAGATAATTGCCCAGCCATTCTATGGCCACCTTTCCCACCGGCACTACCCGTTCTTTATTTCCCTTGCCGAGTATCCTCAGATAACCAACCTTCATGTCTAACTGATTGAGCTTTAATCCCACGGATTCAGAGGCCCTGAGCCCGCATGCATAAGTGAGTTCAAGGAGTGCCCTGTCCCGCAAACCGGCAGGCCTGCTCACCTCAGGTTGTTCCATCAGGGTCTCAACCTCGGATACTGACAACACATCAGGAAGATATCTCCCTATTCTCGGATTATTGATAGCGGCAAGAGGTGTTGAGTTCAGGCCATACTCTTCCACCAGAAAGCGGAAAAACCCCCTGAGGGCTGAAAGTTTCCTGGCGGTGGTTCTTGGAGAAAGGCCTGAGTCCCGTAAGGATTTCAGCCACGCCAATATGTGGCCGGGGCTTACTTCGTCCGGACCGGCAAGTCTTTTTCCGTCTGCAAAATCAACGAAATTTAAGAGATCGCGGCTGTATTCATCAAGGGTGCTGGAAGAAACGCCACGGTCTATGGAAAGGCGGGCCATAAAGTCATCAAGAAAATCGGCCCATGAAGTTGCTGCTTCCCCTGGCATATTTTTCAAGAGAGCTCTGTGAGTCGTATGTCCGCGGTCTCCCTGATTTCCGGGTCTCTGGCAGTGAGGCTCAGTACTCTCAGTTTGCTTTTCAGGCCTTTTCGTTCAACAGTTCCCTTTCCTTCAGCGAGTTCACACAGGGCCTCAATAGCCTTGCATACCAATTCCGAATCATTTTTGATATCCAGGAGCAGGAGCAATGCGCCCCAGTCATCCGGCATGCCGTAAGTGTCCACATAGTGTCTGACAGCAGAAAGAAACTTTGCCCTGCCGTAGGATTCATGTATGGCCATGAGGTCTTTAGAATGTTGTGGCCGCCCCTTGGCACCCATGAACAGCTTTTCTGCCTCCCTTAAATAGCGTTCCTTCATCCTTGGGTCTTCAAGCACCCTTTCCAGCTTGCTGCGCCTATCCTTTCTGTTTCTTGCGCTCCTGCCCCTATCGCGCTTCCTGTCTATTTCTTTCCAGCTTTCCCTTTTCTCTCTGGCCATAATTTCTTTCGGTTCCTTTTAGGTAAATATGAATTCAAAATCCGGGAGTATGAGGCAAGTGAGTCTTCCGCCATAGACCGCACCCGTGTCGATACCCACCTTGTTGGCCTCAATAAATGGGACGGGGAACGGCGTATGACCGAAAATGATCCTTTTACCCCAGTCATAAGAAGATTCCAGAAAATGTGATCTGATCCAGATGAGGTCTTCAGGGCTTTGTTCAGAAATAGAGATATAGGGTCTCAGGCCTGCATGTACAAATATATAATCATCGGTCTCATAATACAAATCCAGGTGATCAAGAAAATCCCTGTGGCTTTGGGGTATCTCTATTCCGCCCTCTCCAACCGTATAACTCTCAAGGGTCTTTTCCCCTCCGTTCAGGAGGAAAAGATCCTGGTCCTCGCCCTTAAGGAACTGTGTGAACATCCATTCGTGGTTTCCCTTTAGACATATTAGCCGCTCCGCGTGCCTTTCTCTGAGGTCGATCAACAGCTCTATTACCCCTCGGGAGTCAGGTCCGCGGTCCACATAGTCTCCAAGAAAGACCATCAGGTCCCTGTTCCAGTTTATCCGAATCATGCCCAGCAGGGTCTTTAGCTTGTCAAGACACCCGTGGATATCACCTATGGCAAATATCTTTTCCGCCTGGACTATCATCTGCGCCTGTCCAGCCTGTTGAGCCCGGCATCTCTCGCGGCCCTCAGGGCCTCGGCATACTCATCCGGTGTAATCCCGCGATCCAGTGGAGGATATTTATGTGCCGTGCCACAGGGTCTGTACTGGTCCATTACGTTTACATAGGTATTCGGAGAAATCTCTTCGGCTATGAACTTCAGTACGGATCTCGTGCCACTCAGTCCTCCTGGCAGCACGAGGTGCCTTACAAGAAGGCCCCTTTTCGCTATTCCGTCAGGGCCTATTATAAGGTCTCCGACCTGCCTGTGCATCTCTTTGATCGCTCTCTTTGCTATCTGAGGATAACGGGCTATATCTGACAGACGTTTTCCAATGTCTTTATTCCAGTACTTGAAGTCCGGCATGTAGATATCTATCACCCCGTCAAGTAACCGAAGGGTCCTGATGGAATCATACCCCCCGGTGTTATAGACTAAGGGGACGGACAACCCTCCCCTGGCAGCAAGGACCAGGGCCTTTAGTATAAAAGGTATCACATGGGATGGTGTTACGAAGTTTATATTGTGACACCCGTCTTTCTGCAAGGACAGGAAACAGAGGGCCAGGACCTCGGTGGATACGGCCTGGCCGGCCCCCAGGTGACTTATTTCATAGTTTTGACAATATAGACACCTCAAGTTGCACCAGGAGAAAAAGACCGTTCCCGACCCCTTTCTGCCTACCAGAGGGGCTTCCTCTCCAAAGTGTGGGCCATAGCTGGCAACTACTGCCTGGTCGGTGACTCTGCAAAACCCCTGTTCGCCTTCAAGCCTGTTTACCCGGCAAAGATGAGGACAGAGTTTGCAGCACGACAAAGACTCCCAGGCCCTGTCGGCCCGCCGCTCCAGTTCCCCGCTTTCAAGCAGTCTCAGGTAACCTGGTTTGTCACTGCCCATTTAATGAGATACTCAAGCTTCCTTTTCCCGCACACGACCCAGGGAATTCAGCCGGTAGAGTTCGAGAATAGACACGCACAGGGCCATCAGTATCGGCCCGAGTATAAATCCGAGGAAACCAAAGACGCTGAGCCCTCCAAGTATGCTGAAAAACAGGACAAGGGTGTGTATCTGAGTCTTGCCGCTGATAAAGAGCGGCCTCAGGAAATAGTCTATCTGGCTGATTATCAGAATACTGAAGGCAAGGAGTATCGCGGCCTTGAGATAGAGTCCCGCCAGGAACAGGTATATTGAGGCGGGAAGCCATACCAGGGCCGGTCCTATCATTGGTATAAAGGTGGTAAGCCCCATTATCATGCCCCAGAGTAAAGGAGCAGAGAAATCCAGTATCCACATGATAAAAAACCCGAGACTCCCCTGTATGACTGCATTTAGCAGGTTCCCATAAAGGGTGGCAGACAAGACGTCATCCGTAACCTTTACCAGTTTTTCCACATCACGCTCCGAAAGCGGTAACAGGTCTTTAAAGGTCTGAAGCATTCGCTCTCCATCTTTAAAGATATAAAAAAGTGTCACCAGCATCAGGGCGGCCTTAAAAATGATGCTGGCTACATTCTTGAATACTACTGTCCCCTGCTTCAGGAAAAATTCACCCATTTTCTTTGAGAGGTCAATTATTATTTCCTTGACCTTTGTCTCGTGAGTCTTGAGGACATCAAGGGCTTTAGATACTGTCTTGTTAAGTATGGGGAATTTGTTCTTATCCGGCACTATGGTGAAATCACCGGTGTTGAGCTCGTTTTGGACTTGAGTGTAAACCCTGATCACTTCGGTAGTCAGGCTTCCCAAAAGGGCAAAGACCGGAATTATGATAAAAGCGATTATAAGAATACACATTCCCAGGGATGCCAGGCCTTCAGATACCTTAAGGGTTCGTCTTATCCATCTGTATATCGGGTAGAAAAAAAGCCCCAATATAATGGCCCAGGCTATGGGCTCAAAGAAGGGCAGAAAGAGCCTTAGACCCAGGGTCAGGATCAGCCCTGCAAGACCCAAGGCCAGGAAGGTCACTAATTTGTTGTTTTTACGGCTGCTATCCATGGGTCATGGCAGTTGCATTCAACTATGAGCCTATATTATCCATGAGCTATCTACTTCCCTGCACACAGTGTCTCCGTTCCTGCCGGTATGTCATTTCTGGATAAACCCAAGTTGTATGCCAATCCCAGCAACACGGAACAAGAGCAGTTTACGCAGGTTTTTCTTTTGCCTGAGCTCACGTCCATGATTTCCTGCATCAAAAAGTCCCTCAAGGCCTCAGCTGCCTCCATGCGTATAGAGGAAATATCCATACCTCTCTTATCGGAAAAGTTGACAAGGCGCTTCCAGTTAGCAGCACATCTTTTCAGCCCTCTGTATATCTTCTTGTCCCGGTTTCCGGGCATGAGGTCTCTCAGTATGATAGTCCTGTAACGCTGAACAACGGCCTCCTCAAGGGATGTGAGATCCCGCGGTTTAATATTAAGCAAAGGCCCCTCGGGGTCCTCAGTAAGATAATGGACCGAACTGTAATATGCGACCTCGGGGATTTCTCCTGAGTGTATTATGAGGAATGCCTCTTCTGACAGAATATTTTTTTTGTCTGTTGTCACTTGATCACTCTGGATCAGGCCCTGAACCCTACCAGGCCAACGGCCTTTTCCAGGCATCTTTTAAGGAGCTCAGGCTCTCATTTACTACTGTTTTGCCCAAATATTCAAGTACCAATGCAGGCCTTTCGGTCACCTCGCCAACCATGGCCCAGCCCGTATCTCCCATCGTACTCTCAAAATCCTGTCGACGCTCCTTCTTAATGGTAACAACAAAGCGGCTCTGGCTTTCACTGAACAGCAATGCGTCCAGGCGGTCGACGTCTACGGCAATCACAGCACCTAAGTCTATTACCATGCCCAGGTCGCCACTGAAAGCGACCTCTGCCAGTGAAATTCCCAGTCCACCGTCGGAACAGTCATGGCAGGACGAGACAATGCCCTGATATATGGCATCTGAAAGGGCACGGTACCTGGCCGACGCATCTTTCATCCTTACTTTTGGTACATTATTTCCGATATAATTATACATGGCATGGTATTCAGAAGCACCCAGCTCGGGATAAGTGGTTCCAAGCACATAGACCAGGTCTCCCGGGTGTTTCGCATCCATGGTCACTGCAAGACGCACATCTTGTATGCGGCTTATTACCGAAAACAGCAGGGTAGGCGGTATGGATATCTTCACTCCCCCGATAGTGGCATCGTTTTTCATACTATCTTTGCCTGAGATGCATGGTACACTGTATGTAGTGCAGATCTGGTACAGGGCCTGGTTTGCTCTTACAAGTTGGGCCAGCTTGTAAAGACCGTCCGGAGTCTTTTCTGACTGAACCGGGTCGCACCAGCAGAAGTTGTCAAGGCCGGCCATAAGGTCCAGGCTGCCTCCTACGGATATGGCGTTTCTTACCGCCTCGTCAACTGCGCAGCACACCATGTGAAAGGTGTCTATGTCGCTGTATCGAGGACAGATCCCATGGGCTACCACAAGGCCTTCAAGGGATTCAAGGTCCGGCCTCAAGACCGCGGCATCGCTCGGGCCGTCGTCCCTTGCCCCCGTAAGGGGTTTTATAACGCTCCCTCCCTGGACCTCATGGTCATACTGGCGTACTACGTATTCCTTGCTGCACACGTTGTAACGTGAAAGCAAGGCCTTGATCTCTGCGCCGAGATCCGCGGGTTCAGGCAGTTCCGGTTCCTCATGCCTGGGAGGAGTCCATACTGCAGTGAGTTCAAGTCTGGGAAGTCCGTTATGCACAAAGTCCAGGTCCAGATATGCCGCGGTCTTTCCCTGATACAGGCAGTGGAATTTTCCCGAGTTGGTGAAGTTTCCGAGCACCGCGGCCTCAACATCCATCTTTTCTGCAAGGCCCATGAACTCGTCCAGCTTTTCCTCAGGGACTGCCACAGTCATCCGTTCCTGGGCCTCGGAAAGCAGTATTTCCCACGGCTGAAGCCCTGGATATTTCAGGGGTGCGCGGTCGAGATAGAGCTCGAAGCCGCCTGTCTCCTTTGCCATCTCGCCCACAGAGGATGAAAGCCCCCCTGCGCCATTGTCAGTAATGGAATTGTACAGGCAAAGGTCTCGTGCCCTCAGGAGAAAGTCCGTCATTTTCTTCTGCGTTATGGGGTCGCCTATCTGTACCGCCGTGGCCGGGGAGCCCTCATGCAGCTCCTCGGAAGAGAAGGTTGCTCCGTGGATCCCGTCCTTTCCTATGCGGCCGCCGCACATGACTATGGCGTCTCCGGGCCTGGCCCTTTTTTCATGGCCCGGCCTGTTGCATACCTCCTTTGGCATGATGCCCCCTGTGCCGCAGAAGACAAGAGGCTTTCCCAGGTAGCGCTCGTCGAACAGGATGCTTCCGTTTACTGTGGGGATGCCGCTCTGGTTACCCCCGTGCTCGACACCTTCTCTCACACCCTCGAATATGCGTTTGGGGTGAAGCAGTCCCTTGGGAAGGGGCCTGTCGTAATCCGGAGGCCCGAAGCAGAATACATTGGTATTGAATATCAGCCTTGCTCCCATTCCAGTCCCGAACGGGTCCCTGTTTACCCCTACGATCCCCGTAAGGGCACCGCCATAAGGATCAAGGGCAGAAGGGCTGTTGTGTGTCTCGACCTTAAAGACAACATTATAGCGATCGTTGAAGCGAATCACGCCGGCATTATCTTTAAATACCGAAAGGCACCAGTCCTTGGATTCCAGCCTGTTGCGAATCTCATTGGTCCCTTTCTGGATATAAGTATCAAAAAGGCCGTCAATTAACGTTTCTTCCCCCTCCTCATCCCTGTAATTAATGATGGAGTTAAAGATTTTGTGTTTGCAGTGTTCGGACCAGGTCTGGGCAAGGGCCTCAAGCTCAAGGTCGGTAAGTCGCTCCGTGAGCCCGACCTCGGCCCTTTCTCTTCGCACCTCAGGCCTCTGGATATATTCTCTTATCCGCTTAATCTCCTTGAGATTGAGTGCCAATACCCTGTCTCTTGAGAGGGCTATGAGTTCCTCATCCGTCAGTCCTGAAAGATCTATCTCTTTTACTTCTGCTGAAGACTTCTCTCTAACCTTGGGAACTGCATAGAAAGGGTTATGTTTCTCAGACCAGATTTTACCAAGCGCATCCCTTGAGACTATGGTGGTCCTCTGTATAAAATCATTGGCGAGAAGCCCTTGTGCCAGCCTTTTTACCTGATCGTGAGTGAGATCACCCTGAATACAATACTGGACAGAGGTATAAACGCCTTTGTCCAGTCCCAGTTTGCGACCGAGAACCAACTCAAGGACCTCTCTTGCAGTACGTCCTTCGTTGTCCGTGACACCTGGTCTGAAGCCGCATTCTATCAGCCAGTCCCAGGAAAAGTCATGTTTTTTGGCCAGATCCAGGGCCAGTGGGCGGTTTATTGCCGTCACCTGGATCACCGGGTCAGAAAAAGGACCTTCTGCAACCGCCCTCAATTGTTCCCATGAAAGGTCAGTATCGATAAGATAGGCCTTGATGGTCCTGATTCCAAGGACCTCCAATTTGAGGTTCTCGCGACATTGCCGGGAGGTCTTAAGGCCATGAGCGTCTTGAAGATGGGGTTTCAACGCTACTTCTATTCGGTGTGGCATAATTTTTCCAACAATAAAATGTAAATATCCGGTGAACCCGTTATATTCTGCCTTGAAGCGGTTACCTTTTTCCGGATTTCAAGGCTCACTCATCGCGGACCGGAGAGGCAGTGCAATCCGGCCCGCTACCCAAGACCCTGCAAAAGGCAAACCGCTCCTGCGGCAGGGCACGGATGGCAACTTCCACAGTGGACCACGGGTTCTCCGAATATTTACAATAAAATCATTAAAAAAGACAATAGACGAATTGCCTGATACTTGTTTATCCTATCTTTTCCGCCAGAGCAATATCGATTGTAATTTAGAAGTAACTTCTCATAAATTGAGGCAGCATAGTCCCCTCACCCCGCCTGCCCTCTCCCCCTTCCCCCTTGGGGGAGAGGGTTTATTGAGAAGTTACATTTAGAATGCTTATCCTCTCTGGATATTTCATATAAGATACAGGCAGCAAGCACCGGGTAGGCTGCTTGCCATACAATTACTGCCATTGGTCTGAAGATTCTTTCATAGAGCAACCATTTTTTGAGTCAACTCCTCAATT
>PQXD01000013.1:0-2116 GCA_003194485.1 Deltaproteobacteria bacterium | reverse complement strand
CCTGGCTATGGTGGTATTTTTACCCATAGCTTGAGAAAAGACGATCACAGCTTGCCTCTGAAGGCTCAAAAGAGCCTCCTGTGCTGCGTCACAAAATTCGCCTGCGCTTATATGAAATATCCAGATCCTCTTGACTTAATGGATTTTTTTCTTTAGGTTATTTGCATTCGCTGAAAATATCAAATAGGACTCCCTGGCTTTTTTGTCTATATCAGTAAAGGAGGCTGTCTCAATATGTCTTTAACTAAGGCAGGTCTTGTAAATCACCTATACACAAGTAAAAATTTAAGCAAATCAGAATCTGTTCAAGCTGTAGAGAGCTTGCTTAAGATCATAAAAGATTGTCTCGAGTCAGGAGAGAACGTTCTCATCAGCGGCTTTGGCAAGTTTTCTGTCAAGGATAAGAGGGCCCGACGCGGCAGAAACCCGCACACGGGAGATGACTTGATCCTTGCTCCTCGAAGGGTCGTGACTTTTCGGCCGTCAGGAGTGCTGCGTCAAAAAATAAACGGAAAGACCGCGGAGTGATCCTGCTCAAAGGACGGCGATCCTAAATCTCAAATCCAAAACCATATTACAGTGGTGCCGAAGGGGAGATTCGAACTCCCACGGATATAAATGTCCACTAGATCCTGAATCTAGCGCGTCTGCCAATTCCGCCACTTCGGCTGATCGAAAACCATTAAATAGACAGTGCTTGCACTTGTCAAGAGCCCATTGTAGTGTCTGCCGATCAGGCAAGGAATCAGTGCCTGAGCAGGAACTGCAACCGCAAACTAAAGAGGGCTTGAAATGAAGGTCTACAAAGGCCTGCAAGAAATTGAAAAACCATTTTATCGGCCTGCACTGACTATAGGTAACTTTGATGGAGTACATCTGGGGCATCAGGCCCTTTTCCGACGGGTAGTGGAGCTTGCAGGGCCAAGAAACGGGGATACGGTAGCGCTTACCTTTGAACCTCATCCCATGAAGGTCTTGAGGCCTCAAAATCCGCCAAAGCTTATTTCGACAATGGATAATAAGGTAGAGCTGATAGCTGGGGCAGGCATAGAATACCTTATCTGCTTACCTTTTACCAAAGAACTCGCAGGCACTTCCGCCCACGATTTTGTCAATAAAATACTTCACCAGATTATAGGGACTGAGGACCTGGTCGTGGGATACGATTATGCCTTCGGCAAGGACCGGCGGGGAAATATTTCTTTACTCCAGGCCATGGGATCCAGGCTCGGATTTAAAGTCCACATAATTTCCCCTGTTACCGTGAACGGTATGGTAGTCAGCAGTACCAATGTCAGGGAACAGGTGACCCTGGGGGAGATGATGAAGGTCCGGCTCCTCCTCGGAAGGCATTACCAGATACATGGAATCGTACATGAAGGAATACATCGAGGCGGTCCGGTCGTAGGTTTTCCCACAGCAAACCTTCGCATTAACAGGGAGGATCTATGTCCCAAGCCGGGGGTATACGTAGTTCAGGTTATCCATCAAGGTCAGCGCTATGGAGGAGTGATGAATATCGGGTACAATCCCACCTTTGGCGGGCAGGAGCTGGGGGCCGAGGTCCACATCTTTGACTTCAATAAGGATATATACGGTCATCCGATTAGATTGGATTTGATTAAGCGCTTGAGGGATGAAAAGAAATTTGCCGGGCCAGAGGAACTGGCCGGACAGATCACCAGGGATGTGGAAGAAGCACGTCTCGTCCTTGCCGGAGAAAAAGGCCGGTAAAAGTTCTGTCACAAAAAGAAATTGTAAATATCCGGTGAACCCGTTTTATATCCTGCCTTGGAGCGGTTACCTTTTTCCGGGTTTCAAAGCTCACTCATCGCAGACCGGAGAGGCAGTGCAATTTGGTCCGCGATCGAAACCCTGCAAAAGGCAAACCGCTCCTGCGGCAGGGGGCACGGATGGCAACCGTTCACGGGAAGGGGATGTTTCTTTGAACAGTTTAACGGAAAGCTCCCGTAGTTTTCTTGGCTTTTGCTATGGAGTCTGTCCCGCAAATATTAGTTGCAAAATGAGGCCGAATTCGGTAAAATATTATATAATTTCAACATGATAATTGCTTTTTGAGGGCCTCATGAACTACAATTTCAGAAGCTATAATCCG
>PQXD01000012.1:71323-81339 GCA_003194485.1 Deltaproteobacteria bacterium | reverse complement strand
TTATGAAATGCGTGACAAGGTGCGTAGACAACTGCCGAAATGGAGAAATCAGAAGCAGTTAGAAACACGCTATATCGAGGCCTGCGCTCGACTTCATCTTCCCACCGATCTCTACAACGTGGAATTTTACAAGAAAGACGGACGGCTCCGGATGAGTTTCCGCAAGAACTACTACCGGATCGGTAGGCATATCAACAGGTTCGGGAAGAATATCATCATTACCGATAACATGGACTGGACCACCGACGAAATAGTAAAGGCAAGTCTTGATCGGTACGTTGTGGAAAACGCTTTTCGTCAAAGTAAAGATGACGATCTGGTCGGGCTCATGCCGCTTCGGCATCGGACAGACAGCAAAATCAGATGTCACATCCTGAGCTGCATTGTTGCTCTTGCATATCTCCGCATAATAGAAATCCGGCTCAGACGGGCTGGATTATCACTGACTGCCCAGACGGCGATGGATCATATGCATAAGCTCCATTCCTGTCTTGTGTGGCAGCCAAAGAAACGTAAGCCCTACCGGATGATCGAAGAGCCTACAGAGATCCAAGCACAAATTCTGAAGGCCTTCGGCTATAAAATCAAAAAAGGGGTCTTACAAGAAGTCGGGAAGTAATTGGTTGTTATTGCGAACTTTTATGGGGATCAAATAGGGTTAACGGTTAAACTCCTGTTGAAACCGGTCACAGGGGAGCTTCTTTATGGAGACAAGGGGCGGGAGCATTTGGAAGAAGAAGCACCCTGTGACCGGTTCCCAGTGGACCACGGACGGGTTCATAAATATTTACGTATAGTATTAGGGGGGCAAGGTTTGGTAAATTACCCTAAACCCTCTTGAAGGTTTATTATGGTATCCTCTCCTGGTATATTAAAAACAATTTTTCCATGATTCTGCTCAAAAGGCCTGAAATGCAATATACTGAAATCAACTCGCGGAATCATCCATTAATTGGCTATAGATACAGGAAGGAGGTACTCACATGGTTTCACAGTTGAAACTGACTGTAATATGCGAAAATAGCGTCTCCGGCCCTTTCGGGTTGATCGGGGAACACGGCTGGTCCTGCTATGTGGAGACTGAAGGGTACAGTTTCTTGTTTGATACCGGCCAGGGCCTTGGCGTAATCTCTAACAGCCTGACTCTGAAAAAAGACCTGAGGTCTATTGATGCCATAGTTTTGAGTCATGGGCACTATGATCACACCTCCGGGCTTCCGGCAGTACTGGGGATCTCAGGGCCTAAGCCGGTCTACGCCCATCCTGACATCTTTCTTGCTCGATACTATAAGAAAGGAAACGTATTGAGGGAGATAGGGCTTCGATACAAAAAAGAATACCTTGAGGCTATCGGAGCACGGTTTGTCGATGCGGAAGAGTTCAGGGAGATATATCCTGGTGTGTATTTGACCGGCATGGTTCCAAGGGTAACTGACTTTGAACCCCCTGACCCAAATATGCAACTGAGAGACTCCGAGGCCGGCTGGGTCCAGGATCCTTTGAGAGATGACCTCTCTGTGGCAATAGACACGGAGAAAGGCCTCTTCGTAATTCTCGGCTGTGCCCATGCAGGGATTATCAATATACTCAAGCACATACAGAAAAATCTCCCCGGCAGGTCATTCCACACCGTGATGGGCGGCACCCATCTGGGCCTTGCAGATCCCGCCCAGTTCGGCGTTACGTTATCCGCCCTTGAGGAGTTCGGCATTAAAAGGCTTGGAGCTGCCCACTGTACCGGGCTTGAGAACGGAGCAAAACTCTATAATGCACTTGGCGAGAGGTTCTTCTTTGCCTCAGTGGGGGCAGGCATTAGTATTTGACAAGCGGACAAAGATATGGAACCGCGAAAAACATAGAGTCTTGGCTGTATGGAGAAAGACATATAAAAGACATATAAATGATACCAATCCTGACATTCATCGGCTGGCACAACTCCGGCAAAACTACTGTAATCAGAGAAGTAGTACGAATATTACGTAACAGGGGATACAAAATATCGGTTATTAAGTCAACTAAGCATGAAGGGCTGGATCTTGATTCCCCCGGTTCGGACTCTGATTTGTACAGAAAAGACGGCATAGAATCCGTGGCCTTGGTATGTCCTGATGAGCTGATACTCTTTCAGGATAATACCGGAGAGAACCTGAAATACCTGGCCTTCCGGTTTTTTCCTGATGCTGACCTGGTGATTGGCGAAGGTTTCAAGCATGCATCCGGGATACCGAAGATCGAGATCACAAGGGCCGACCTATCTAAAGAACCTCTTCGTGAGTCGGTTTCCGACGTAAAGGCCGTGGTATCGGATTATGAAATATCATTTGACAGGGTTTTCAAAATCAGCCAGATTGCGAAACTCGCAGACTTCATAGAAAACAGCTTTTTGAACGATAAGAAGGATGATGTGTCCCTGTTCGTAAACGGCCGTGAGATCTATTTAAATAATTTTGTCCGCAAATCACTGAAAAGTATAATTTTCGGTTTTATTAGCTGCCTGAAATTTACCGGGGGCGCACAAAAACTGGATATCCGCATACGGGTCTGATAAAAAATCTGTAATGAGCACGGACACAAAAAAACCGGTGGGAAGACCTTGTGAGGTCCCGTAGACACGGAGCATACGGGTGCCTTGTTGTGGTGGAGGGTATCGACGGCGCAGGGAAGACCACACTGGCCCGCAATATTTACTTCTGTCTTGAAAACAAAGGCTTCCCCGCCATCTTTACCTTCGAGCCGACAGACGGTCCATGGGGCAAGAAGTTGCGCCAAAGCTTTTCCTCGCCCGGGCGCCTGGCACCGGAAGAAGAGCTGGAGCTTTTCCTCAAAGACAGAAAAGAGCACGTGGAAAGGATTATCCGTCCGTCTCTCGGCCAGGGGAAAATCGTGGTCTGCGACCGCTACTATTTTTCTACAATGGCATATCAGGGAGCCAGAGGTCTTGATCCGGAAGCAATCAGAAAAATAAACGAGACATTTGCTCCGACTCCTGACCTTGTATTCCTGCTGGAACTTGAGCCGGAGGCAGCAATTAAACGGATAAGGGAAAGCCGCGGCGAGGTACCTGACAATTTCGAACAGCTTGCATATCTGAAAAAAGTGGCAGGCATCTTCAAAGGCCTCTCTGATCCCTTTATAGCACGTATTGATGCCGCTCTCACCCCGGAGAAATTACTGGATTCGGCATGGGAGCGGATGCTGCTTTTGGTTTGTCGTGAAGGATGCCGCGCGTAGCAAGTGTTCCCCGGTCCTTTAGCCCTGCTACTTCTCCCGTTCGGTCTTGGAATCGCTGCTGCCCACACCGGATATCCGGAGTTGACCGGCCGGTTTTTATGCATCATCGGGATATTAGGATCCGGGCCGCTCCTGTTTGGTGTATGCTCAGCCGGCGCATTCAGCAGGGTCTCAAGAGTCCGGGGCCTTTCACCCTGGATCGGAGCGGCCATGGTGCTTTTTGCCATGGGCTTCTGGCATCTGGATTTATCCTGCAGGTCCCTGGAAGACAGGTCTCATGATCTCATCGGCCTTGCAGGCAGGCCGGGAAGACACGTAATGACCGGCCAGGTGATACGTGCCCCGCTCCCTGCAAATGATGGAGTAAGACTCCTGGTAGCTGTTTCCGGAAGTCACACCCCTTCGGGCGATCTTTCTGCCTCGGGCCTCATTAGCCTCACGGTAGCTGGAATACGTATCCAGGACGTCTCTCCCGGGGACTGGATACGTTTTGCCGCAGGCCTTCGCACTGTAAGAAATTTCAAGACGCCGGGGGCCTTTGACCAGGAAACCTGGTGGGCCATCAGGGGTGTGAAGGTAAAGGGCTTTGTAAATCATCCCCTCAGGTTTTCCCTTGTAGGACACAGCCGGAGCTCAAGTGACATGTCTCTGCTCCGGTACCGGCTGGAATCAGGACGAAGGACAATCATGCTGGGCATAGACCGCTGTCTTGACGGACCTGCCAGGGGTATTGCCATGGCCATGTTACTTGGCGAGAGGGCATGGTTATCCAAAGATCTCAAGGAAGCGTTCGCCAGGGCCGGGGTTGGCCACCTGCTGGCTGTATCGGGCATACACATGGCCCTGGCCGCCCTGTTGATCGGCGGCCTTGCAAGGACCTTACTTCTGAGGTCGGAATGGATTACGCTCAGGCTCCCTGTAAAGAAGATCGCCGCATCCCTGGCACTGTCGGGGGTGGTGATTTATGCGGGTCTGGCCGGTTTTTCACCTTCCGCCCTCAGGGCAATGTTGATGCTCCTTGCATTCGGTGCGGCCTTCCTGATTGACAGGCCGCAGACGCCCCTTAATTCCTTCGCCCTGGCGGCATGGGCCCTGCTCATCTTTAATCCCCTGTACCTTTTCAGCATATCTTTCCAGCTTTCATTTACGGCGGTCCTTTTTCTGGTCATGTTTTCTCCATACCTGAGATCAGTGCCGGATGATAAAAAACGAGATAATCAAAAGCATTTTTGGACCTATTTAAGGGGAGTTATCCTGATAACCCTGATTGCAACACTTGCCACGGCACCTCTTTTGGCATGGCACTTTCAACGGGTATGCCTCGTTGGACTTTTGACCAATCTCCTGGTAGTGCCGGTTACAAGCCTCGTGATTCTTCCCGGTCTGTTTCTTGGAGCAATCCTGCTGCCCTTCTCTCCTGAAATGGCCTCGGGCCTGTGGCAAGGTGCGGGCTGGCTTCTGGATTATCTGGTTGATTTCATACATTTTGTTTCAGGGTGGAGCTGGTCTGCCGTGTGGGTCTCAAGGCCAAGTATCTTGCAGGTATCTCTGTTCTATCTTTTTCTGGGATCTCTTGCCCTGATGAGGCGCTGGAAGAAGACATCAAGGATATTGGCAATATCTTTCTTTGCCCTCCTTTTATCAGCTTCTGCATACAGGGAGTGGAGCATTTCCCATCAGGACGGCCTGAGACTTCACGTGCTGGATGTCGGCCAGGGGACATCACAGGTAGTGGAGCTTCCCGGGGGCAGGCTCATGGTAATGGACGGGGGAGGTCTGAGAAGCCCGTATTTTGATGTGGGAGAAAGGGTGGTTGCGCCGTTTATCAGACACCTTGGCTACAGGAAAATAGACGTTATCGTGCTGTCTCACCCCGAGCAGGACCACATGGGCGGCCTTGCCGCACTTGTGAGGCAGTTTCCAGTGGGAGAGCTCTGGACCAATGACGATGTTTCAAGGGATCTTTCCTGGAAGCGGCTCCTTGAGACCTGTGCCCGGCGCGGGGTCAGGCACAGGGTGTGGCGAGAAGGCGGAGTAAAGCATATGGGAAGCACAAGGGTACATGTTTGGCCTTCAACGGGTTGCGAGGGTGCCCGCGGCCATAATAGCAGATCCTTGGTGCTGAGACTATGCTATGGAAAGCGTTCGATACTCCTTACGGGTGATATAGACAGGACCAGGGAGCAATGCCTGTTGAAAGAGGGACTTGGACCCGTGGATGTATTAGTTGTGCCGCATCACGGAAGCAAGACATCCAGCAGCAGCGAATTCGTCCGGCGTGCTCGTCCGGGCATAGCGATTGTGCCCGTGGGATGGAGAAACAGTCTGGGACTTCCGAACCTTCAGGTCCTGGAAAGATACAAAGAGGCCGGGAGTAATCTCCTGAGGACTGATCTTGACGGGACGGTATGTGTTGAAACAAACGGTAATGAGATTTCAGTTGATACTTACCTGATCCATAATTTGTAATTCTGGTCATATGATTATATATACAGAGAGGATATCCGGGCGGGAAATAAATTGACAGAGACAAAGCCAAACAAGGATTCAGGGCTCAGGATCGCAAGACGAAGGGCGGCCTTATCTGTGGGGCTCAATCTCTTGCTCTCTGTGGCAAAAGGCCTGGCAGGAGTTTTTGCAAACAGCACGGCCCTGATCAGTGATGCCATACACTCTGCCACGGATGTACTCGCCTCCGGGGCGGCGTATGTCGGCCTCTGGGTGGCTGGGAAACGGCATCCCTCATTTCCTTACGGCCTTTACAAGGCGGAGACCGTGGCCACACTGGTGATCTCTATGGCTGTGCTGTTGGCGGCTTATGAGATTGGGCGAAACGCGATATTCGGTCCTGTCAGAATTCCGGATGTCTCTCTGGCCTTTCCGGTGGCTGCGGGTTCTCTGGCGGCATCGTGGCTGTTTGGTTTCTTCCAGCTCCGTGCCGGCAGAAGGCTGAACTCTCCGGCCCTGATTGCGGACGCCAGGGATTATCTGGCAGACAGCCTTTCTACAGGAGTGGTCCTCATAGGACTGATAGGCGCCCATTACGGATATGCTCTGGATAGATGGGCGGCAGCCGTTGTCTCCGTTTTTGTCTTCAGATCTGGCGGACAGCTTTTGATAATGGCGTTGAGGGACCTTTTGGATGCCTCGATAGACAGGGAGACTGAGCGGGCCATCATAAAGCTGGTGGAGTCCCATCCGCTGATTTCAGAAGTTGATCGTTGTCTCAGCAGAACCGCAGGCGGACGTTTTATTGTTGATCTTGACGTGGTTCTCAGGACCAAGTCGCATGAGATTGCCGACCGGGTGGCGGACCGCCTGGAAGAGGACATATTGAGCCAGTTTCCAAGGGTGGTCATGTCGAGAATCAGGCCCCATTTCGGCTACTCCCCTGTTTTACACTCTGTCATGCCGGTTACCGGTCCGGAAGGAAAGATGGCTGAAAATATCGCCAGGGCCCCATGGTTCCTGATTGAGGCAAGGGAGCGGGAAACAGGAAAGGTCCTGAAACGGGAATTTGTAGAAAATCCTTACCGGCGGGAAGAGCGAAAACGCGGGTATCTCGTCGGGAAATGGCTGCTCTCTCTTAAGCCGGATCAGATTACGGTTGCCAGCGAGCGCGAGGGTACGGCGATAGCCCTGCTGAGAGAGGCCGGGGTCGAGATAATCGTATCTCATGGGGACGAAGCGGCTGACACGAACACCTCATAAATAAAAAAATCGGCGTCCTTGCCAACCGCTCAATGCATTATTCACTTGTTCTCAAAGGAAGGAGACGAACTCTAACTTGCCCTTCTGTCACGCTTATGATGGCGCCCTTTTCCATCGATTCCCCGTGCTGGTCAATAATGCCTTGCAGATAGCGGCTGACCATTTCTGGGCGCATATTGCGCAGACGAAACACAACAATACCGGGTAGCCTGGCTCCACTCACTGCTATCAGCTCTCCAAAGTCGAGGTCATGAGTGAGGAGAATGCGGTCCTCCTCTCGAGCCCATAAGCGCTAAGTTATTTTGTAAATGTTCACAGGTTGCATTTATGCCGTACGGGGTTGTTTTGAAAGATGAACGTCCAACATCGAACATCGAACGTCCAACATCGAATGAAAAAACAAACACCCAATACCGAACATTCAACAGCTATTTCTGTTTCTTCATCTTTTCCCATTCAAAATTCGATGTTGGACGTTCGATGTTCGATGTTCATTTTTTTTCAGTCCCTCCCGGGCAAAAACAACTTAGTGCTCAGGAAAGCCACTGTCTTTGGAGAGATACCCATGTCAGCCGGAAATCTCATGCTGTTGCCGGCTTCAGGACATGGACCGTTTCCTCAGCCAGCCACGCTGCATATCGCAACGCCTGACGAACGTCTTCTGATTCCAAATAGGGATAGGCTTCAATGATTTCCTCTATGCTCATCCCATTGGCAACCAAGTTGACAACCAGAGACACGGTGACACGTATACCCCGAATGCAAGCGCGTCCACCCATCACATTTGGATCAAAAGTAATGCGGTCAAATCCTAGTATTGAAATAACTCTATTTCTTGCCACAATACCCCACCTGTAGAAACTCTTATTTATATTTACAATACCACATTCTTTTCCTGCGAACAGACGAGGTTCAGCGCATGCGGCCACCTAACATCAAATAGAGGATTAGAAGTGATAAGGTATGAATTGGCTTAACTTTTGACATTTTTCTTGACCTGACCATTTTAATTGACTATTTTTTATGAAAGAAGGAGGTGGTCACATGAAAACAATGGCCATAAGTGAATTCAAGGCACATGCGTTAAAGGTACTCAACGAAGTTGCAAAATCCCAAGAAACCATCGTTATAACGAAAAGAGGAAAACCCCTTGCTAAAGTCGTTCCGCATCGCAAATCCGAAATGAAGCCCGTACCAGGCAAACTTGCGGATGCCTTTGTTTTTGAAAAGGATATAATCACTCCGCTTGGTGAAGGATTGTGGGAAGCATGTCAATAAAATATCTACTCGACACTCATACCTGGGTTTGGTGGAATATGCGCCCCCAAAATCTGTCGCGTAAAGTCACAAAACTGATGGAAAATGAAGACAGATATGATGAACTTCTATTATCTGCAATTTCACCTTGGGAATTCAGTAAGCTTTTGGAAAAAGGAAAGATTGGTATTTCCTGCAACCCTGAGGACTGGATCAATACCGCTTTAGAAATGCCAAAACTCAGATTTGTTCATCTCACCCCCATCATAGCCTATCGCTCGACTGCACTTCCAAAGCCTTTCCATGACGATCCGGCAGATCAAATAATTGTGGCAACGGCGCGAGAAGAGAATGCCACTATTCTCACAAAGGATAAAAGAATTTTAGGTTATCAATATGTTCAAAGTCTTTGGTGAATCCGAATGGACTCGGCAGAACATCACAATTCACCTGGCCAGCTATAGCTTATGGCTTGTGCTGTCAGGTGATCGTGGGCGTTCGGTGAACGCCTTGATCAAATCGCTGAGAGACAAATCATAAGTCCTCCGGCATCCCTTTTTAATTCCCTGATCCTCTAATAATCCCCTAACCCGGACAAGCCGGAACCAAAAGGTTTGAAGATAAAAAAATTGATCACGAAAGCACGAAAATACGAAGACACGAAAGCCTGAATGTTGTTTTATTTCGTGCTTTCAATCTTTCGTGTTTTCGTGATTGTGTTTCAGAATTTTCTGCCAGAAAAAACGCGAAAATAATTACTAAGATACTAATCCGCCGTTATATCCGGCAGTGGATAAGGTCTTTTGTCTGTGTCCCTCTGTGTGTCTCGGGCGAGCATGCGGAGCGGGTGGTGAATTTTATCCCGGGAGTGACGAAATGTCCAGTCATGGACGTTTAGGTGTGGATAGACACTGGGTAAGCGATTATCCAAATTGGGTAATGACATACCCATCCTGATTCCTTCTGTTTTGATAAATATTCCATAATAACAGGAGGATGAGGTTTTGCCCCATTATGGCATAGCCGGTGCATATAATCCGGGTTAAGCGGTTCAACGTTCACGGTTCCCGGTTGAAGATCTCTAACGGCTGTTAGCAATAATTCAACAGGCTATAACCTTTGAACCCGGAACCCGGAACCGATCTATAATACGGAGAAAGACGACAATGCATGACCTATATCGCAATGCCCGCTGCCATGGCCAGGAAGGATTTACCTTGGTGGAACTGATGATCGCCATAGGCGTCATAGCCATCCTGGCTGCTATCGCAGTGCCTGGTGTTATCAGTTGGTTGCCCAATTACAGGGTAAAAGCGGCGGCAAGTGATATGATCTCGAACTTCCAGAAGGCAAAGATGGAGGCAGTAAAAAGAAATACAGATGTAATAATTGCCTTTACTGCGGCTAATGCGACTCAGACCGGGAGTTATCGGATATTTGTAGATAATAATCCCGGCAACGGGGCATTTGATGCGGGAGAGCGTGTTCTGGTGGATCATAAGCCCATGCCTAAAGACGTATCGCTTTATTTCGCGAATTTTTCAGGAGCAACTAACACTGGCTTTAACTCCCGGGCATTACCCTGGAATAACAGATGGGGAAGTGTGAGATTCAGGAACAGCAAGCTTACCAGATACTATAGGGCGTCGCTGTCCGCTGCAGGTCATGTCAGACTTCAAACTAGCAGTGACGGATTAAACCACTACCTGCTGAAAGCAGGTAGATTTCTTATACGACTGAAAGTCTAACATGGTTCAATCTTTAGTCATTAGCAATAGTGAAGGCCTCTTTAGGGCTCGCCTTTTCTTGGCTTGCAA
>PQXD01000012.1:67516-70836 GCA_003194485.1 Deltaproteobacteria bacterium | reverse complement strand
CCTTGCGATATTCTTTGCTTATGGCGATAACCTCCCATGAGCAAGTTTACCACGATCCCTTAACTGCTGAAGCCTTTCGCCTGAAAGGCGAAGGTTTTAGACCTGGCGCATGGAAAAATAAATAATACAAAGGAAATAAGGGTAATTGTAATGTGGATGGATAGAGGAACACAAAAGCAAGTGTCTATTACGTCTATGAAGGCAGATATAATATGAAAATATTTGTAATTATTCAGGTTCAAAGTTCCAAGGTTCACGGTTCAAGGTTAGAAAACAATGAAGATAGAGCAATATGAAAAGCGAAAAGTAGCCAACCCTGAACTCTGAACACGAAAACCTAAAAGGATATAATATATGAGATATATATTACATATCGGAAACAATGAAAAAGGTTCTACCCTAATAATCTCGGTACTAATTCTGGTCCTTCTTACCGTTATAGGAATAGCGGCAACGAATACCAGTACAATAGAGGTTCTTATATCAGGAAATGATAAGGTACATAAAATGGCCTTTCACGAGGCAGATGGCGGGACCGAGGTGGGGATTGAGCTGGTTGAACAGAATATTTATATGGCCGGGTTCAGTGCTGCTGATCTCGCAAGTCTCGGAGATATTAATGCAACCAGCGCCAGTCTCTATCTTAACACTGCTTCCGGCATGCCTTCCGATAATAACAGGGATGCTTACTTTCCAAGGAATTATGGAGGAAATGGCCCTCACACCAATCTAAGAGTCGGCGGAAATACCGAATTGTCAACCGGTAGCGCCATCCAAATGGCGGCAGGTTACGAAGGTATAGGCAAAGGAGCAGGAGGCGGCGGAGGTAGAATAGTTTATGACATCTGGTCTCAACATATCGGAGTGGCAAACAGTGAAGACATGATATTACTCCAATGGATGCATGTTATGTAAGGACGCAAATAGGTAGGTTATGGAAATATATGTATACGTGAGACAGGCGACAATCCGTCACTCCTAAGTGATGATAACCGTGATATCCATATCCCCATAATTTTGTCATGTAATACATAACAGCTTTCAAATTTTACAAATACATTAGGTGTGATCATGAAAGACAAATCAAAAAGCGTGTTTACCGGCACACTGATTACTATTGCCTTGGTCTTATGTCTGGCTGGTTATGTCCCGGCCCACACACAGTGGGTAAGCGGTGTTGTTACAACCAGTCCATGGAAGGAAAGACATGAACATATCAGGGTAAATAATGTTACATACACTCTTATGCCAAAAATTGTCAACGTAACAATACGCCATCAAACCGATTCCGGCATCTGGTCTGAAAAAACAATATCCCTGGACGACATTAGAAGAGGCCAGAAGATCATGATCAGGGTGCAGGGGCATAGAATCTATCAGATCATTGTCATTGAATAGGAGTAATAGCTATGAAAAGACTTCTTACAGTATTGCTAGCAGCCGGGTTACTTTTTGCATTAGGACCCCCTGGTGGCGTTGCCATGTCCGTAGCCGCTACTGCCAGCGAATATCAAGCTGTTCCCCCATTTGTGACAGCTGAAGTACCTCCCCTTGTAATGCTGGTAATGGGCAGAAATCATAAATTATATTACGAGGCATATAACGATGCGTCAGACCTGAATGGAGACGGTGAATTAGATGTGGGATACAATCCGGATATCGAATACTATGGATATTTTGATTCGCACAAGTGCTACATATACAACAGCGGCAATGGCCGGTTTGAACCATCCTCCGTTACCATCGATAAGAAGTGTTCGGCAGCCGGTGAATGGAGCGGCGATTTCCTGAATTATCTCACCATGTCCAGAATGGACTGTCTCAGAAAGGTCTTGTATGGGGGATACAGGTCAACGGATAGCAGTGTTGCAGGAAGCTCATCGGTTGTCCTGGAAAGGGTCTTTATCCCTCAGGATGCCCATAGCTGGGGCAAGGAATACGAGAGCGTCGCAAGGGATGGATATGACATTAGTGACTATACACCCCTTGAGCTTCCCAACAGTGGAACAAGGCATCTCTTTGCGTCCACCACGCTATCCAACAGCGGCGACCCAATTTTGAGGGTGCTCCCTAACAACACCCATCGCATCTGGGAATGGGTGGCCAAAGAACGTCCTGTGTGTGACAACTCCCTGGAAACAGGCGGTGGAGGGCACCCAGGTCATCCTGCCAATCATGGTGAATATGAAAGTCTGGTCTTGAACTATGCAGTGGATAGCAACAAATTTGGCTCTGGCCCGCCACCCAATGGGAGAATTGATGGCAACGGCAATCCCTGGGGAGATGGTTACAGCCCTTATAATAGCGGCCATCCTGACCAGCAAAACTATTTGACTATCTTTACTGGTAAGCTGAATATTACGACTGCGGGCACCTATGAATTTGCAGTGGATGGTGACGATGCCGTAGAGTTTATCATAGATGGGACGCTTCCGCCTGTCTCTGGCTGGTATGGCCCGCATTGTGACTGCTATTGTAACGGCCAGCCAAATCCCGAAAGATCCGAATGTACGAGCAATAGCCCTTACAAAGGTACAATTTATCTTGAGTCAGGCGAACATACCATCGAATTTCGTCACGAAGAGGCGGGGGGTGGTGACAATTACTGGCTTTACTGGAAAGGGCCGGATAGCGGGGACGCGTGGGGAATAGTCCCGTCGACCAGCTATTCAGATCTTATACAGACCACATATGCATTGGAAACAAGCGGTTCAACTATCACCGATTACGCAGTCAGAGTCATGGTCTGCGACCCCTCCATGCCAGAAGCAAACTGCAAGATCTATCCCTCAGGCACTTCTAAACCTATAGGCATCCTCCAGCGATACGGCGAACCCGGGAAGATGTATTTTGGCCTCATAACCGGATCATATACAAAGAATACATCCGGGGGCGTATTAAGGAAAAACATCCACTCAATTGCAAATGAAATCGATCCTGATACAGGTGAGTTCAGATATCAGGATGACGCCAGTGTTGACGGTATCGTAAAGACCATTGATAAGCTGCGGATTGTGGGTTTTGGTTATCCGGCGGACGGATACTATTATTACTACCATTGCAATTGTGGCTGGATAACCACTAGGCCCATCAATGAAGGTGAGTGCCGGATGTGGGGGAACCCCCTTGGGGAGATGATGTATGAAGGGTTGAGGTATTTTGCCGGCAAGGCAAATCCCACCGGTGACTTTATCTATGGAGTCTGTCCCGCAAATATTAGTTGCAAAATGAGGCCGAATTCGGTAAAATATTATATAATTTCAACATGATAATTGCTTTTTGAGGGCCTCATGAACTACAATTTCAGAAGCTATAATCCG
>PQXD01000012.1:53376-66752 GCA_003194485.1 Deltaproteobacteria bacterium | reverse complement strand
TATGGCAGCAAACGTGGTGATGAACTTCCTGAGGATTTGAGTACTGCAGAAAAAAGGCTTGCAAAGATCAAAGAGGCTAAAAAATACCTGGAAGCCAGAAAAAAGGCTGAAGCCAAAAAGAGCAAGGAGTCTCATAAGAAACACGGCAGAAAATCTCAAAAGCCTGACGACACAGTGAAGCCTGAAACCAAGGTCAATATGACCGATTCTGAGAGTCGTATTCAGAAGACGTCCAAAGGTTATATTCAAGGTTATAATGCTCAGGCCGTAGCTACAGAAGACCAGATAGTTATTGCCTGTGACGTGGTGAATGAGGCCAATGACATTCATCAGCTTAAACCTATGCTGGAGCAGGCACAGCAGAATCTTTCAGAAATAGATGTTTACGCAAAGACAGTCCTTGCTGACGCAGGGTATTGCAGTGACGATAATCTTGAATACCTGGAATCCAAGGATGAAATAAACGCTCTTGTTTCAACCCGGAAAGAGCAAGAGATGAGAAAGGCCGAATCCGGCTCCAAAAATATCAGGCACCGTTCCGACAGATACAAGGCCATGGACAGGAACCTCCAAAACCCAGTCAGTCGATATATTTATGGATTTCGCAAGCGAATAATTGAACCTGTATTTGGGCAGATGAAACATTGTCAGGGTTTCCCCGGCTTTCTCTTACGTGGACTTGAGAAGGTTAAGAACGAATTCACCTTATGGTGCAGTGCGCACAATATTTTGAAGCTATACAGATATGGCGACAGAAAAACGGCAATATGAGCATAAAATAGAGGAAAACAGGGGGTGGAATAAGGCTCTTATGACAATGAATCTCAATAATCAGCATTTCCAGAAAGTCCAGAGGGGCATAAGGCCAAAATTTGGCCGAATCGAAATCTTCGGCTGATATGATTTACGGGACACGCTCTATGGCACGGGGTCAAATGATGATAATGATTTGGGCCTGCCAAGCCCTGACTGGGTTGACCCGTACACGGATGGTGAAGATCTGAACGGAAACGGCGTGCTTGACCCTGGTGAAGATCTGAACGGAAACGGCGTGCTGGATGGTTTTGAATACTGTGCCAAGCCCTTCATGCTGGTACTGAGCGATATAAATCCCACCTATGATTCAGACCAGTTGCCGGGGAGTTATTTTGGCTCTTTCACGGGTGATGTAAGCGGCTTGAATGTGGAAAGCCTCGCTAATACCATATCCGCGGACGAGGGGGCCAGTGGCTCGCACTACATCGGACAGGAAGGGAGCAATTACGATGGTTCGTGTTCTCCCAAGGATGTGACAGGCTTTGGCGATATCCGCGGGCTTTGTGAGGAAGAACCGACCAAGCAGGGGAGCTATTATTCTGCCGGTATTGCCTATTTTGGTCGGACTGAAGATATAAGCGATGCAAACAGTAGCCAAAACATAAATACCTATGCGGTGGGATTGGCCTCACCCCTTCCGAGGATCAATATCCCGGTGGGAGATGACACAGTGACGCTGGTCCCTTTTGGTAAATCTGTAGGTGGCTATAGCATCTCTGCAGCGCAAGGTCAGTTTCAACCAACAAATACCATTGTAGATTTCTTCGTTGAAACGATTACGCCCACGTATGGAAAGTTCAGGATAAATTTTGAAGACGTAGAGCAGGGCGCTGACCACGATATGGATGCCATTGTTGAGTATGAATACCAGGTGAATGGAACATCTGTTGATATAACACTGACCTCTACCTATGCGGCCGGGAGTATCGCCCAGCATTTAGGCTACATTATCTCCGGCACCACGGCGGACGGCACCTATTTAGAAGTCAGGGACGCTGACACCGAAAATGGTCCATGTGGTAATAACCCTGCTATTGACCCCGACTATTTCCTGGATACGCCTCCCGGACAGGGGCCTGGGGAGACATGGAATGACGGCGTTGCCTTGCCCCTCACAACTACAAGGACCTTTACTGTGGGAGACAATCCTGCCGCCACATTATTAAAGAATCCTCTCTGGTATGCCGCTAAATGGGGGGGCTTTGAGGACAGAAACGATAATGATAAGCCGGACCTTGAAAGTGAATGGGATAAAGACGGCGACGGCGTGCCGGACACCTATTTTTATGTAGTCAACCCTCTGAAGCTTGAAGAACAACTCAATAAGTCCTTTGCCGACATGCTAAACAGGGTCTCATCAGGCAGTGCGGCCTCGGTCATCTCAAACTCGCGATCAGGTGAAGGGGCCATCTACCAGTCTGTATTCTTTCCGGAAAAAAGGGACTCCTTGGGGAATACTGTCAATTGGGTCGGCAATACGCACGCGCTGTTTGTTGATGATTACGGCAATATGCATGAAGACACCGTCCGGGACGCGATTCTCGATGTTGACAATGATTACATCATCGAATTTGACGGCGATACCGGCAAAGCCATAAGATATGATTATGATCCTATGCTTAAAACAAAGACATTTGTGGATGAGTGTGAAATTACAGACATCAACTTTGTATGGGATGCTCACTCCTGGCTCTCCGACTCTGGAATGGATGTCACAACCCAGAGAACCTATGCGTCAACTGCTAATAAGCGCTATATATTCACCGACTATATCGACACCAGTGCCAATGTCTCCATGGCCAATGTTGACAGCACTCAAGTCATGGATTTTACACCTGATTTTGTCGATGATTCTGCACATAACAACTACTATTTTCTTAACCCGTATCTGACCTACGACCATGACGGTAACCCTGCAACCCCTGAGGTCGGCCTGACAGAGGCTCAAATGATCACCGAGGCCCAGAACATCATCCGCTTCGTCCGTGGAGAAGAAGGCCTGAGCGAAACGGGCACCGGCAGGCCGTATCCTAACCGTACTCTTGATATAAATGGCACTGATGAGATCTTCCGCCTGGGGGACATTATTTACTCTACTCCCACTGTCGTCTCCCAACCATCGGAAGACTATGATTTACTCTATAGGGATGATTCCTACAGGGCTTTCAGGAAAAAATACCTTAATCGCAGGATTGTTGTATATACAGGGGCGAATGACGGCATGCTCCACGCGTTTAACGGCGGTTTTTACGATGCCGGCACCCACAAATTTGAAAAGCAGCTTAACGGCGAGACTGAATTCGAGCTGGGTGCCGAGTTGTGGGCCTATGTCCCAAACGCCTTACTTCCCCATCTCAAATGGCTCAAGGAGTTATCAGGTTTTAACACCCATGTCTACTATGTCGACCTGAAGCCCCGGATATTTGATGCAAGAATATTCTCCGCAGATGCCGACCATCCAGAAGGCTGGGGGACTGTCCTGATCGGCGGGATGCGGCTCGGCGGCAAGCAGATCGGCGTGGATACCACCACCGACGGCAACGGTGATCCTGCCCCTGACGGCACGGACGATCTCATTTTCCGGTCCTGCTTTTTTGCATTGGATATCACCAATCCTGAAGTCGCCCCGAGGTTGCTCTGGTCTTTCAGCGACGATAACCTGGGCTTCACCACGTCCTATCCGACTCCCATCCGCGTAGGGAGCAAGTGGTTTATCGTCTTCGGTTCCGGCCCGGATAATTATGAGGCTACCCGTGACACTGCGTATGGCGGCAGCAGCCGCACGGCCAAACTGTATATCCTGAATGCCGCTGACGGGACCCTGGCCAGGGAATTTTCCATGGGTGGCCATTCCTTTATGGCTGCCCCGATAGCCGTGGATTTCGACCTGGCCACCACGGTTGACGGCAGTGATATCCTCTGGACAGGCGAGGCGATTTACGTCGCCTCGGACGGGTGCGGGGGCTGACCGAGGGGCCGGGTCTTTAGGATAAAGACCAACGATGACGAAGATCCAAATAACTGGATAAAAAAAGTATTTTTCAATCCCAACCATGGCAGCGATCATCAGCATATCAATACGGCCCTTTCAGTGGCCAAAGATGATGAAGGTAGGATCTGGGTCTATTTTGGTACAGGTAGGTTCTGGAGCTCACTGGATCGTCAATCACCTTACATGGATTACCAGAACTCGTTTTACGGCATCAAGGAGCCGGTGGACGCAAACGGCACGTTGACCTACGGGACGGTTAATAAAAACGACCTGAGAAATGTTACCGGCATAGAAATAGAGGATTATAATACCCTTTCGTTAAATACCTCAAACCCTCTCCATGGAGCCGCTGTAAGCGACCAGGACGGTGACGGCAACGTAACTTTCTCTGATCTTGAAGCCGAAGTACAGGCCAAAGACGGATGGTATCTCAACTTCGACGAGACCGGTGAACGAAACCTTGGCCAGGCTGCCGTTTTGGGAGATATCGTCACCTTTTCCACCTTTGTGCCCAACAACGACTTATGCGCTTACGAAGGACGGAGTTATCTCTACAGTCTTTACTATAAAACGGGTACCGGCTACTGGGAAGGGGTGTTGAAGGCAGACGTCAACGGGACCGGTATCGGTCCGGATAACAAAGTAATTACCAAAATTGATATCGGAAAGGGTTACTCTGAGACCCCGAATATCCATACCGGCAGGGAGGCCGGCTCCAAGTCCTTTGTGCAGACCAGTACAGGGGCAATTATCGGTATCGAGCAAGCGAATCCGGGAATAACCAAAAGCGGAAAGACTTCCTGGCGGGAACGCTAATATAAAATTAATAAGAGGTTCAAAGGTTTAGGGTTCACCCTGTTAAATTTCCCGAAGGGAACCCTATTTAACAGGGTGAACCGTTCAGGGTTACTTTTCTTTCGTTGCCCTTGCGATTCAGTTCTCGGACCAGTTGCCATGCCCGCATGCCATCACGAGCTCAGGCGAGGCGGGCGGGCTCAATATCTCAGGAACAAAGGGCTTTGCTGTTCGCTCTGATTGTGCATTTCTGCACCTTAAATGCTCCCGTTAATATTGTCATAAAGAACTCTTAATGTTAGTCTTACAGCCATGGAGTTTATACCCAAATGGCTGGCATGGGAGATAACCAGGCGCTGCAACCTTCACTGTGTACATTGCAGATCTTCTTCAGAACTGGAGGCAAAAGGGCATCCTGACTTTTCCACCTCGGAGGCCTTCAGGGTCCTGGATGACATAGCATGCTATGCAAAGCCGGTGGTAGTCCTCTCAGGCGGAGAGCCGCTGTTGAGAAAAGACGTGTTTGACATCGCCCGGTATGGTGCAGATAAGTCCCTGAGGATGTGCCTTGCCACCAACGGCACCTTTGTGACTCCGGAGGTCTGCACCAGGTTAAAGGATTCCGGCATATGCATGGTCTCTCTCAGTCTTGACGGGGCCACGGCCGAGGTCCATGACAATTTCCGCCAGCAGCCGGGCGCCTTTGAATACGCCATAAATGCCGCCAGGCTCTTCAGGGAGCACGGCATAAGCTTTTTGATCAATTCTTCCTTTACTCGCAGGAACCAGGATGAAATCCCCAAGGTTTACAGGCTGGCCAAGCAGATAGGGGCTACTGCGTGGTATATGTTCATGATCGTGCCGACCGGGCGTGGAAAGGAGATCATGGAAGAGCTTATCTCCGCCGAAGACTATGAGACCCTGCTCAACTGGCATTACGAGATGGAAAGGAAAGAGAAAGATATTCTTGTCAGGCCCACCTGCGCGCCGCATTACTACCGTATTCGTCTCCAAAAGGCCAAGGAACGGGGTGAAAGGGTAAAGCACAGGAGCCTCAAGTTTTCCACCGGCGGCTCCAAGGGTTGCCTGGCAGGCCAGTTGATCGCATTTATCGACGTAGACGGGAACGTGCTTCCCTGCAGCTACTTCCCTTTACCGGCAGGGAATATTCATGAACACTCCTTCAGGGAGATTTGGGAAGAGAGTCCTCTTTTCAAGGAACTAAGAGATTTTTCTTCCTATAAAGGACGCTGCGGTGCATGTGAATATATCAGGGTTTGCGGGGGATGCAGGGCCAGGGCCTATGCAGTCCACGGTGACTATCTTGCTGAAGAGCCTTTCTGCAGCTACGTGCCGAGGAAGATGAGAAAAAAGGCCGTTGCAGATTTACCGTAAAAATGGTTCACAGGTTCAGGGTTCAGGGTTCAGGGTTCAGGGTTCAGGGTTCAAAAATTGAGAGTTTACTGAACTTCGGCTTGAAATGCAAATTCAGAATGTAGCAGGCAGCCCTGAACGGTGAACCTCTGAACCCCTGAATAGGAGTACAGGATGAACGAAGCCTTTTTAAGGGCCTGTAACGGCGAGGCCGTCAGGCCGGTGCCGGTCTGGCTCATGAGGCAGGCAGGGAGATATCTTCCTGCCTACCAGGAGGTCAGAAAAAAAACAGACTTTCTCACCCTCTGCAAGACCCCGGAGCTTGCGGCAGAGGTTACCATCCAGCCGGTGGATATACTTGGGGTTGATGCAGCCATACTCTTTTCCGATATACTGATTCCCCTTGAGTGCATGGGAATAGGGCTTGATTTCCACGAGGGAAGAGGTCCTGTCCTGGATCCTGCCGTAAGGACCGAGCAGGACCTTGAAAGGCTTCATCCCATAGATCCGGATGCCGACGTATCATTCGTACTTGAAACCATCCGGATCTTGAGGAAAGAACTTGGTGGCAAGGTCCCGCTGATAGGTTTTTCAGGGGCGCCTTTTACACTTGCCACATATATGATAGAAGGAGGTTCCTCCAGGAGCTTTGTAAATACAAAGAGGATGCTGTTTGAATCCCCGTCTCTCTTTTCACGCCTCATGGATCTGATAACCGAAGTGGTCTTTTCTTACCTGAAGGCCCAGATCAAGGCGGGCGCCCAGGCCATACAGGTATTTGATACATGGGCAGGGATCCTGACCAAGGAGGATTACAACAGATGCGCCCTCCCGTATGTGACCAGTATTCTTAAAGGACTTGAGGGCTTGGAAGTACCCTTTATCTACTTTGTCTATGACGGAGGACATATACTTGAAATCATACGTGATTCAGGCGCCGGGGTCATAGGGCTGGATTGGCGCACGGACATCGAAACCGCCATATCAAGACTTGGAACAGACGTCATAGTCCAGGGGAATCTGGACCCATGTGCCCTGTTCCTCCCCGAGCATGAACTGAGAGCCAGGGTGGATTCCGTATTGCGACAGGGCCGCGGAGCCAAGGCCCATATCTTTAATCTGGGCCACGGTATCCTGCCTGAGATATCTCCCGGGAAGGCAAGGCTCCTGGTAGAACTGGTCCACGAGTTGTCCGCCTGATAGTAGCCGTTCACACTCCCTGGCAGTCAGCAGCCTTTTGCGGGGTTTCAACCGCGGGCAGATTGCACTAAAATGGGTATTTGCAGCGGATTATGCTTTGAAATCCCTGCAAAAGGCTGCTGACTGCCAGAGGGAGGGAGTGAATAATTAAGCCTGATGATAGGGATAGTTTTCCTTAACATGGGGGGGCCGGATTCCCTGGCTGCAGTGAGGCCTTTTCTTTATAACCTCTTTTCAGACCGGGAAATCATTCAACTGGGGCCCCGCTTTTTGCAGCCCATTATTGCCTGGGCAATATCCATGCGGCGGGCTCCTAAGAGCCGGGCCGCGTATGCAAAGATCGGGGGCATGAGTCCGCTCGCCTCCATTACCAGAGCACAGGCCAAGGCCGTCGAACAATCGCTTAATGAAAAACTGCAGGAAAAAGTACTTTGCCTTGCAGGGATGAGGTACTGGGACCCGCGGACCCCGGACATTCTGCATAATATGAAAGACAGAGACATTGCCAAGGTGCTTGGGCTTTCTCTTTACCCGCACTATAGCCGGGCCACCAGCGGTTCTTCCATAGGAGAGTTCGCAAGGTGCGCAGGGAAGCTTGGTCTTGAGACCCATGTCATAGACAGCTTCCCGGATCATCCAGGGTATATAGCGGCCCTGGCGGATATCATACAGGAAGGCCTGAAGAAGATAAGGGGCAGGGATGAATTCGCCCTGGTATACAGCGCCCACAGCCTGCCCAAAAGCATGGTAGAAGAAGGTGATCCCTATGTGAAGCATCTCCATCGTACCATCACGGCCCTTGAGGAACTGACCGGGCTTAAGGGCCGTCTGTGCTATCAGAGCAGGAGCGGTCCTGTGGAGTGGCTTGAGCCAGCGACCGACGCCTTGCTGAATGAGCTTGCAGAAAAGGGTTTTCATAACCTTTTGGTTCTGCCTATAAGTTTTGTGTCGGATCATGTAGAGACACTCTATGAGATTGACATCCTTTACTCAGGGATGATGGCCGAAAAGGGAGTGCGACTTATTCGCACACCTTCCCTCAATGACAGGCCTCTGTTTATCAATGCGCTCTCCGACCTGGTGGAACAAGGTCTTAAGAAGGCAGGATGGCTAGGGTAATAATAGCAGGAGGCGGGTTATCAGGCCTGTCCCTTGCCTGGTTTCTCAAGGAACTCAGGGCCGGCTGGGAGGTCCTGGTACTTGAGAAGGAGGCCAGGGCCGGAGGCAAGGCATGGACCATAGAAGAAGACGGCTTTGTGTGCGAGAAGGGCGTAAACGGCGTGCTTGACAACAAGCCTTCAACCCTTGCCCTTGCCGCCAGGCTCGGACTTGAGCCCCTGAGGAGCAATGATGCGGCAAGACGCCGTTTTGTGATAAAGAACGGGCAATTGATTCAGCTCCCTGTATCACCCGCGCAGTTCTTAAGCTCGAAAATACTCTCTCTGCCCGGGCGATTAAGGGTTCTGGCCGAGGCCCTTTTGCCAAAAGGCGATCTCTCCAGGGATGAGTCCCTGGCTGATTTTGCAAGAAGGCGTCTCGGCAGGGAGGCCTTTGAATATCTCATAGATCCCATGGCCACAGGGATATATGCCGGAGATCCGGAAAAACTGTCTCTTCGCAGCTGCTTTCCGAGGATCCACGAACTTGAGCGTGACTACGGCAGCTTGATCAGGGCCATGATCCGGCTTCGGAGAGAGGCAAGAAAAAGGGGTAAAAAAGGGCCGGGTGCCGGTCCGGGCGGCGTTCTCACTTCTTTTGCCACAGGCATGAACGAGCTCGTAGATGCCCTTGTCCGGGCATTGGGTCCTGCGGTACGGCTGAATTCTTCCGTGGCTTCGATTTCAAAGCGGAACGCCGGCTGGCGTATCTCTTTAAAAGACGGGGAGGAACTTGATGCCAGCCACGTGGTGCTGGCATGTCCTGTTAAGGCGGTTTCAGAAGTCCTTAAGGAGACTGCCCCGGATATTGTCGAACTTGCGGTGCAGATAAATTATCCCCCTGTGAGTATTGTGTGTATGGGTATCAGACAGGGAACTACTGAGAATCCCATGAATGGATTCGGATTCCTTGCCCCCGGCAATGAAAGGCGATCGATCCTTGGAGCACTCTGGGATTCTTCCATCTTCCCCGGCAGGGCCCCTGAGGGTTATCAGCTGACAAGGACCCTGGTAGGCGGTGCAAGGGCCCCGGACCTGGCCGGACTCCCCGATGCATCTCTTCTGGACCTGGTAATAAAAGAATTTTCAGAGCTTGTAGGATTAAAGAGGGCCCCGGAGTTTGTGAAGATCTTCCGGTGGAAGGAGGCCATTCCACAGTACGAAAAAGGACACCAGGCCCTTGCTTTTGGAATCGACTCCGCCCTGAGATCTTATCCCGGGCTCCATATCAGGTGTAATTGGCTTGGCGGTATTAGTCTCAATGACTGTGTTGCAAATTCGGAAATGCTTGCAAGACAACTTGCAAGCTGATCGGCGAAAATTCCCTGCGCGGATTTTTGCATCCGGTGCCAGTCGATGCAAAAAAGATCATAGGCCGGCTTCGGTTTGATTCTGATGAGGTGCCGGGGTGAAGTATCTCAGTCTTAATCAGTATTTACGTTCGGTTTTTGGAGAACGGGTACAAAAGATTTCCCTGGATGCGGGTTTTACTTGCCCCAACCGGGATGGGACCAAGGGCAGGGGCGGTTGCATATACTGCGATGCCAGAGGCTCAGGGACCGGCGCTTACAGATCAGGTAAGGATATAGCTGAGCAGATGAAGGCGGGCATCAACTGGGCTGGCAGGCGCTATGGCGCCGGTAAGTTTATTGCCTACTTTCAGTCTTTCTCCAATACATATGCTCCGGTCGGCAGGCTTGAGGCCATCTACACACAGGCCCTTGTGGGACCGGAGGTCGTGGGGCTCTCCATCGGCACACGCCCGGATTGCGTAGACAAAGAGCGTCTGGAGCTGATTTCACGCCTTGGTGAGGGACGCATGGTCTGGATGGAATACGGACTCCAGAGCGCCTCTGATGTCACGCTTGCCAGGATCAACAGGAGGCATACGGTGTCTGATTTCATCAAGGCCGTTGAGGTTTCAAGGGAATACGGCCTGATGACCTGCGCCCATGTCATCTTTGGGTTGCCCGGGGAAGGGCGCAGCGAGATGGAAAATACCATCAGGCTACTCTCAGACCTCCGGATAGATGGAGTCAAGTTTCACCAGCTTTACATCGTGAAAAATACCAGGCTTAACAGGCTGTACAGGGCTGGTAACTATAGGCCCATTGAACAGGAAGATTATGTGGAAATGGTGGCCTGGGCCCTGGCAAACCTGCCGGAGGGAACGGTAATCCAGAGGCTCACGGGAGATCCGCCCAGGAATGATCTGGTGGCTCCCGGCTGGTCCATGGACAAGAAACGGACCATATCCATGATCCAGAACAGGGTAAAATTAGAGTCGCCGGTTCAGGAATTGTGAATTCAGAGATCGGGATGAAGGATCTTTCTTAAGGCCTCGGATAGCTGACCTGTATTGAAGGGCTTCTGAATAAATCCGTTGCAGCCGCGCTCAAGTATTTTGTTCGCCTTACCGTTTAAGCTGTAACCGCTTGAAAGAAGCACCTTTATCTCCGGGTTGATCTCTTTGAGTGTGTCATAGACATCGCCGCCATTTATATCCGGCATGATCATATCCAGGATTACCATATCGATCTTGTCATTGTATCTCCTGTAAATCTCTATGGCCTCTTTCCCAGATCTGGCCGGCAACACCTTGTAACCCATTGATGTAAGCATCTCTTGACCGACTTCAACAATCATGTCCTCGTCATCTACAAGAAGGATGGTCCCTGTGCCCCTTAAAGGCTCGTTATCGTCAGCCAGCCTCTTTTCTTTCAGTGTTACATCCTTCTCCGAAGCCGGCAGATAAATATTAAAGATGGTCCCCTTGCCCTTTTCACTATAAACATTGATGATGCCATCATGATTCTTGATGATCCCATAAACAGAGGCAAGACCTAACCCTGTTCCAATACCCACCTCTTTGGTGGTAAAAAACGGCTCAAATATCCTTTGCTGGGTAGCCTTGTCCATACCGACCCCCGTATCGGCTACAGATATCTTTACATAATTGCCAGCCTCCAGACCAAAAGGCCTGGCATAGTCTTCGGCAAGTACAAGATTGATTGTCTCAATATAGAGGTTTCCTCCTTGCGGCATGGCCTGCCAGGCATTGACATAGAGGTTTAACAACACCTGCTCCATCTGTCCCTGATCCACTTCCACGGACCAAATGCCTTTTTGGTATTTCTTGTGAATCATTATCTCCTTTTTCGTACGGCCAAACATCTCGCAGCTTTTATCTATCAACTCGTTTAGATCAGTCGGTTTAACCTCGTATTTGCCACCTCTGGCAAAGCCTAAGAGCTGCCTTGTAAGATCTGCACCTCTTTCAATCATATCTTCCATTCCCTTGAAATGTTTAAAATGAGGGTGGCTGGAGTCAATATGCATCAACATCAAAGATATATGCCCCTGGATACCCATGAGCAGGTTGTTAAAGTCATGGGCGATTCCACCTGCCAGGGTGCCGACGGCCTCCATCTTCTGGGTATGTCGAAGTTGGGCCTCAAGATGCTTTGACTTGGTAATATCTTTTAGGGTATGAGTGTAACCGGTCAGTTTTCCTTCACGATCCAACAGGGGAGAAGTAGAGCATATAAATGTCCCGCCTATATTGGGTTCGGTTATCTCTGCAGTAATGTGTTTCAATGTTTTCATAGTGAGCATCAACGGGCATTCCTTAATAGGATGGCTTTTCCTGTGGATTACCTCATAGCATTTTTTCCCCGCTAAAGTCTCTTTAGCGGTGTTCAGGGCCTCTGCTGCGGCCCTATTTACCCGGATAATCTGGTGCTCCTTGTCCAGAAGCATAACCATATCGGTTATGGCATCAAATGTATTCTCCCAGTCCTCCTTGGCTCGAATCAGCGCCTCCTCTGCCAGTTGTCGTTCAACTATCTCCTGTTTCAAAAGCGCATTGGTCCTTATTAGCTCTGCCGTTCGCTCCTTAATCCTGATTTCCAGCCCGTTGCGGGCTTCCTTAAGCGCCTTCTCCGCCTGCTTGCGCTCCGCGATTTCCCTTTGTGCACTTTCAATCATCTGGTTTGTTAGCTTTTTCAGCATCTCTAATAGTTCTACTTGCGAAATTCCGCATACCCTGGCAGTCAGGTCACCTTCTGACACCCTGTGCAATACGTCGAAATGTTCGGCGAGACCTATGGCGAACTCATGAGAGAGATTAACGATTTCTCCAAGTTCTTCGGCTGTCAGGTTGACTATATGTTTTAATTCAGTAATCAGCTCCGGTCCCGAGGTATCGGGTATCCTTACTGCAGGATCTCCTGAAGAGATCTTTTTTAACGCTTCAAAGACCTCGGATAAGCCCAAGGCCAACTCCATATTGACTTTTTCCGACTCCCTGTCTCGTTTATCAACCATGCTCTTAAGTTGCATGAATTCTTCATTTACAACCCTTAGCGTCTCTTGTACTGAATCGTCATCTATATTCGCCCTCAAGACCTCACATTCAAGACACATTCCTATCTTTTCCGGAACATTTCCCTGGGACTCTTTCCGGCAACGGGTTCCTGGGACTAGCCAGCACCTCGGCTTTTTAAGCTTGTAAACCGGGCATTCCTCCTCGCTGCATCCAAAGAACTCCCAGCATTTCAATTCATTTTTCATCTCTTAAACATTCCTTGTTCAATCCTGCAGGCACAGGATATCGTATATTAAGGTATCCGGCATAGTACTCAAGTGACTGATGACAAACTAAAATTGTATCTGAATCCTCTTCTTGTTTCCCTCTTCATCTCTTATGGAGAGGAAGATCTTCCCAAGCCGCTCACACCACGTACGCACATCTTTCTCGAAGGTTGGGCAGTCTCCTAATATCTCCAAAATATCACCTGGATTCATATCCGGGGCCTTCACTGCTATTTTAAGGACTGGCTGAGGACACTTAAGACCTAAGGTATCTAAAATTTTTACTGCCATGATCATTTGCCTTCTCTGAAGTCTTTATGAAGTAAATATTCGGTGAACCCGTGGTCCACTGTGGAAGTTGCCATCCGTACCCTGCCGCAGAAGCGGTTTGCCTTTTGCAGGGTTTCGATCGCGGGCCGGATTGCACTGCCTCTCCGGTCTGCGATGAG
>PQXD01000012.1:51551-53319 GCA_003194485.1 Deltaproteobacteria bacterium | reverse complement strand
AGAAGCGGTTTGCCTTTTGCAGGGTTTCGATCGCGGGCCGGATTGCACTGCCTCTCCGGTCTGCGATGAGTGAGCTTTGAAACCCGAAAAAAGGTAACCGCTTCAAGGCAGGATATAACGGGTTCACCGAATATTTACTTTATAAATAGCTCTTGCTTAATTATATTCACCAGTTCAGGAATGCTTGCCCTAATCTTTGGAGTAAGAGTATCACTAAAGAAATCTCCATTTTCTATCTCTATTGCAAAAATGGTTATATCTTTTGGCATATGAATATAAAAATTGTTTGCCATATTTATAATTGTAGCCAAGCCTATTTGATGCGATGAGTATGGCTCTATGAAAGTCCCGAATCTATCTTTAGCAAATCCCATTAGATTGCTCTCTAAGCTGGCAAACCGATAAATATACCCTGGTTCTTTATGCCCAGTACGGATGGAATCGATTATTATTACCTTTTCATAATCCGCAATTATATCCAGTAAATTAATGCATATCTCTTGTGTTCCCATTATATGGATATTAGTATAATGTATTTCTTTTTTTAATGCCCTTGCCGTAAAGATCCCCACGCCATCATCCCCTCTTATCGTATTGCCAATACCTAAAAGCAAGGTTCTCTTCATCTTGGCTATCAGTCTCTCCTTATCTCTTTTACCAACTCTTTTTTCTTGTCATATATACTTATAATCATAGGCATTTCGCCAGGAAGGCTATGTGTTGCGCAGGCAAGACATGGATCATAGGCCCTGAATGCCATTTCTATCATATTGAGTATGCCATCAGAAACATTACCATGCCTTATAAGTAGGCGAGCAGCCTTTTCAATTGACATACAAATAGATGCAGCGTTATTCTGTGTACCAACCAACAGGTTTACTTTTTGTACCATCCCGGACTCGTCTGTTTCATAGTGATGGAAAAGCGTTCCTCTTGGGGCCTCACAGACACCTATGCCTTCCTTAGGAGTCTCTTTAGGAATGTTCCTTACCTTAGGATCGGCAATATCGTCGTCTTCGGCAAGCTCAACCATCCTCTCTGCCGCATATAGACTTTCAACAAGCCTGGCCCAATGATAGGCTAATGTGCTATGAACAGGTTTTCCTCCAAGCAGCCCGAACAGCCTCTCATACTCGCCCTGTGCCAGGGACGTAGCCATTCCGTCAGATACGTTCAGCCTGGCAAGAGGAGCAACCCTGTAGATCCCGCTATCTTTGCTGTCGATGAATCCCTTCCAGCCGATATCTTTTAAGTAGAGCATTTTTACATAGCTCCATGGTTCAACCCGTTCTTCCAAATGTTTCAGATAGTCCTGTGCCGCAAATATCATTACCTCCTTCCCTTCTGGATCAACAATCCTTATCTTCCCATCATAAAAATTTACCTTGTTTTCCTCATCTACCAGGCCCATGTAATAAGTCTTGTGATAGTAGGTATCACCAGTGATTAAATCGATATATTTTTTGTCCTTGAGAACTACATCATCAAATATCTTCAGTGTAAACTTCGCAAATTCTACCGCATCTCTCGTTACGGCCTTTATACTATCCCTATCTTCCCTGCTTAAGGCCTTTGAGATACCACCGGGAAGGCCGCAAACAGGATAAAGAGGGCTTCCGCTAATTGTGGCGTTTATCCCGCGGACCCTTTTTCTGATATCAATGACCTTTTTGCCAATTTCAGCGCCAAGTTTAGCTATTATGCCAAAGACGTTTCTTTCAGACTTGGAGGCATCTTGACCAACTACAAAATCGGGAACTCCAAAAAA
>PQXD01000012.1:37385-51328 GCA_003194485.1 Deltaproteobacteria bacterium | reverse complement strand
AAAAATAAAAATGCAACATATGATCTTCAAACATAAATGCATTATACATGAGTTCTCTGATCTTTTTTGCTGCCACAGGTGGTTCTATCTTGAAGAGATCATCCAATGCCTTGGTTGATGCAATATGGTGTGCGGTAGGACAGACTCCGCAGATCTTTTGTGTAAGCGTAGGCATCTCTTCGACGGCCCTACCTTCGCAAAATTTTTCAAAGCCCCTGAACTCCGGCACTTGAAAATAGGCCCTCTCTACACCCCCCTTACCATCAAGGAAAATATCAATCTTTCCATGACCTTCTAACCTTGTTATCGGATCGATTGTAATTCGCCTCATGTTGTCCCCTTGATGATTTTCCCTTTCAGTATCGACGAAGCCAGGCTATACCTGTAAAATAACCCGGCAGGATCAGGGATTGAATCCGCTATTTTCTTGAGTGTCTCCCCGTCTCTTGAGTCGATCATAGACGCGAGGAAGGATAAAGATTTTACCCCCTGGTCTATCACATTATCTGTGGGTCCAAAACAACCTCGACATGGCATGTTTGCATTTATACACCTTGCACCGCAGCCGCCTCTCGTGGCAGGGCCAAGACAGATGATACCCTGGTCCAAAAAACACTTTGCAGTGTCCCACTCTGTTTCGTAAAGTCTTTTAAACTCTTTTATCCGCGACCTGTTGGGCCTGCTGTCTCTTCGGGGGCATGTATCGCATAAGGCCTTCTTTTCCGCCAACACGCTCCCCCTTGCAGGGAGCCTGTCCTCCAGGATCATCATGATCGCATTTTGCACCAGATCAGGCGTTGGAGGACAACCAGGTATATAATAATCTATATCGACTACCTGATCCAAGGCCTTTACATGATCATGGAAACCCGACAGCTTCAACCGCCGGCCGGATTCTACGGTTTCAACCTTGGGCAACGTGCCCTGAGGATTTTTTACTGTGGGAACTTCCTTGTATGACCGGCTCAGTACGGCTTCCCCTTTATAAAAATTGGCCAGCCCGACTATGCCACCAAGATGTGCACAGCTTCCGTGGGCTATCACGAGCTTAGACTTTTTCCTCAATATCTTGGCTATCTGTTCTTGCTCACCCATTCTGACGGCCCCATTTATCAGGGTTGCCGTAATTTCACCATCATTTAACGCAAGTACGTCCTTATATTTGAAATCGATTGCCACCGGCCAAAATACGATATCTGCGGCCGCGGCCACCTTCAGGATATCCTCTGCCAGGTCAATGACGGATTCCTCACATCCCCCGCAGCCCGAACACCAATACAGCGCAATCTTCGGTTTTTTCGTCATACCTTATAAGGCCTCAATGCCATAAAGTTTCACCCCAGCTCCTATCCGGCGTCGCGGCTTCTCTCAAGACAAAACATAAATATTCGGTAAACTCTTTATATCCCGCCTTGAAGCGGTTACCTTTTTCCGGGTTTCAAAGCTCACTCATCGCAGACCGGAGAGGCAGTGCAATCCGGCCCGCTACCCAAAACCCTGCAAAAGGCAAACCGCTCCTGCAGCAACCGGTCACACAGGGTGCTCCTTCTGAAAACGATTTGCGTCAGCCCTGTAGTTTTCTTGGTCTTCGCAGCATGGGAAACCCCCGGCTCCGGAGCGCAGCGGAGGAGAACGGGGGAGGGTCTCCCATGCTGCGAAGGCCTTAAGAAAACAAGGGGCGAGAGCATGTTGGAAGAAGGGGCACCCTGTGTGACCGGTTGCCGGTGGACCACGGACGGGTCCACCGGATATTTACGACAAAACCGTGAGAAATCCCGATTTTTTCCGGCATCAACGAGGCAATGGCCCAAGTTGCCTCACTTTCTCAACCATTTCCGAAACAACCCTAACGAACTTGTCTCCCTCGCCGGCTGAAATCCAATCAAGCCTCAATCTGTCTCCTTCTATACCAAATTCGGCAAGCATCTTTTTTAAGACTATGTATCTCTTGAGTGCCTAAAAATTACCTTCTTTATAATGGCAGTCGCCAGGGTGGCATCCCAGAATAAGGACCCCGTCGGCTCCCTCCTTGAAGGCCTGCAGGATGAATTGGGGATCCGTCCTGCCGCTGCACAAAACCCGTATGGCCCTTAGGTTTGCCGGATACACTTTTCGCTCTCTGCCTGCAGAATCTGCACCTTCATAAGAACACCAGTTGCAGAGAAAACCAACGATTTTAGGTTCAAAACGACCCATCTTTACCTTGACAATGCTCAACCAGCCCTTTTATTTCTGCAGATATCGCCGTATCCGTAAAATGTTTGGCCTTAACGGCCCCGCTGGGACAAGCCGCGGAGCAAACGCCGCACGCCTTGCACAGAATTTCATTGATTGTAACATGTCTTTCCACGTCATCGTAAGTTATTGCCTTGTAAGGACACAGGCTGATACATATTTTACACCCGGAACACAGGTTTTCATCCACCTCGGCAGTCATAGCCTCAAGCGCCAGCTTCTCTCCAGGGATAAGATGTGACAGGATCCTGCCTGCTGCCGCCTGGCCCTGCGCAAACGAGCCCTGGATGTCCTTTGGTCCCTGTGCACAGCCGGCAACGAAGACGCCTTCTCTGAGCGTCGAGACAGGGGCTATGTTTGTGTGTTTCTCAATAAAAAAACCGGCCCTATCTCGTGATATGTCCAGAACCTCGGACAAGACCTGGGCATCTCTTGCCCCTTCAATGGCCGGGGCCAAAACCACCATATCAGGAGTAACCGAGTTTGAGTGCCCATGCACATCTATATATTTAATTGATATCTTGCCGTTTTCTTCAACTATTTTGATCGAATTGGGATCTTTCATGCGAAGCAGCTCCAGGCCGTTTTTACTGGAGACCCTGTTAAAGAAGGCCTGTGATTCTTTTCCCAGCAGGCAGAGATCTGAATATAGCTCAACGACAGAAACGTCTGGCAATTTCTGCATGGCTTGATGGGCAAATTTCAGCAAATACATGCAGCAGAGACCGGAGCAGTGTTCATTGAACACGCTGGTCCTGGAACCAACACAATGAACAAGTGCAATTTTTTTGGCGGCTTGCCGTTCTTTAACAAGATTTCCCCTTGTGTTGGCCCGGTGGAATTTACGAGTCTTTCAAATTCAAGGCTGGTATATACATCTTCAATCTTTCCGTATCCATACCGGGGTGCACGCCTTGGATCAAATATGTCAAACCCCGTAGCCAAGACGATTGCACCCACTTTCAATTCCTGGACCTGATCGGTTTCTTCGTAGTTGATGCAGCCGAAAGGACAGACTTCCTGGCAGGCGTTGCACGCCTCTGCCTGCCAGCGTAAACAGTGCCCTTTATCTATGACCGGCACGTTTGGCAGGGCACCGGTATAAGGAATATAGATGGCCCGTCGTTCATCAAGTCCCTCATTATACTCATTTCTTACCTTAACAGGGCAAACCTCAAGGCACACCCCGCAGCCAATGCAAGTGCCAATATCCACGAATCTTGCTTTCTTCCTGACCTTGACCACGAAATTTCCATAAAAACCCAGGACTTCTTGGACTTCACTAAATGTAAGAACCTCAATCTGCCCGTTATGTAAGACCTCATCTAATACCGGATCGAGCATACAAGAGGCGCACTCCAGGGTTGGAAACAGGTCTTCGTACAAGGCGACCTTTCCTCCAAGACATGGCAACTTCTCAACCAGATAGATTTTTCTATTTTTTTGTGCCAGCGTCAGCGCAGCACTTATCCCCGCAACCCCGGCCCCTATTACAAGGACATCCGTCTGGCATTCCAGCTCATTAATTTCCAGGGGTTCATGGTGAACAACCCGCCTGACTGCTGCATTAATGATTGCCTTTGCCTTGTCAGTGGCAAGGGACTTATCCTTAATGACCCAGGCGCATTGCTCTCTGATATTGGCGATTTGCAAAAGGAAGGGATTAAGGCCCGCATTCATTAGGATTTCCCTAAAAGTAGCCTCGTGTTCTTTTGGGGAGCAGGCCGCGATCACCACCCTGGTCAGGTCATGTTCCTTAATTTCTTTCTCAACAAGCTCCTTGCCCTCCTCAGAACACAAAAGTCCAAAAGGTCTGGCCAGAACCACATTTTCAAGGCCTTGGGCGAACTTCACTACCTCATCTATATCCATCGCATCCTTTATGTTCGGACCACATTCGCATACAAAAACACCTATTCTTTCAGCCATATGCACAACTCCTGTTTCTATTGTGCCATACCTGGAGCGAATCTGCCACGATTTTCCCGCCGCTGATAAAGAAAGCCTCAATGAGGGCATATCCTAATTTGTAACCGATCACAGGGTGCTTCTTCTGAAAACGATTTGCGTCAGCCCTGCAAGTTTTCTTGGCCTTTGCAGCATGGGAGACCCCGGCTCCGGAGCGCAGCGAAGGAGAACGGGGAGGGTCCCGTGCTGCAAAGGCCTCAGAAAACAAAGGGCGAGAGCATGTTGAAAGAAGAAGCACCCTGTGATCGGTTACCAAATTCTCATACCCGGGATCTTATTCAGCAAATCCTGGGGAATTGCTCGCCGCTTAAGGGTTCAAGAAGCCTGTAGCCCCCTATCCTGGTCTTAAGAAGAACCTTTCCAGGGTTTTCATCCACAACCGCTCCTATTATCCCTGCTTCCCTGCCCAGAGGGTTTGCCTTCATTGCCTCAAGGACTGTCTCCGCCTCTTCCTGAGGGACAAAGGCAACGAGCTTCCCTTCATTGGCCAGATAGTAAGGATCAAATCCGAGCAGGTCACATACTCCTTTTATCTCTTGTCTCACCTTTACCTTTTGATCATCGATGATAACCCCCGCCTTTGATGCATTGGCAATCTCCCAAAGGACGGTTGCAAGCCCTCCCCTGGTTGGGTCCCTTAGGACATGAATATTGCCGCAAGTATCCAGCATCGCCTGCACAAGGCCGTTTAGCGGGGCACAATCGCTCTTTATCTTCCCCTCCAGTGAGAGGTCACCCCTGGCAACGAGCACTCCTATCTCATGATCTCCAATCGGGCCGTTAATGATAACGGCATCGCCAGCCATTGCCCTGGATCCGCTTATATCCACCCCTTCGGATATAACCCCGATTCCGGATGTAGTGATGAAAAGCCCTTCCGCCGCCCCATGCTCTACGACCTTTGTGTCTGCCGCTGCCACCATCACCCCTGCCTCCATAGCGGCTTCCTTCATCGAAGAGAGAACCCTTTCAAGCTTCCCTGCGGAGAAACCCTCCTCCAGGATAAAAGAGGCTGAGAGTCCCAAAGGCCTGGCCCCTGCCATAGCAAGGTCGTTTACAGTTCCACAGATCGAAAGCCTTCCTATGTCGCCTCCAGGGAAAAAAAGGGGCTTGACTACATAAGAATCAGTAGTAAAGGCAAGTCTGGATCCCTTGCCTGTGGGTATTACGGCGCTATCATCGAGGGCGCAAAGAAGCTTATTTTTAAGGAAGGGCAGAAATAGTGCGTGTATAAGGTCGTGAGTCAATTTTCCCCCTGCCCCGTGAGCGAGAAGTATCTTTCCCCCTTTTTCCTTCATGGTAAACTCCGTATCTGTGGTAGGCGGCACAAGTCCCCTCTGAAGATACCATGCATGGCCCTACCGGATTCTGCTGAGTACACCTTTTATCAAAAAGGGGACAATCCGGGGGGCTTTTAAGCCCCTGAAGTATCTCGCCACACAGACAACCAGGGGGATCTTCCTTATCCTTATAAGGAATGTCAAAGGCCTCGGACGCATCCATTTCCTTGAACCCTCCTCTCAATTTCAGGCCGCTTTCAGGAATCAGGCCCAGACCCCTCCAGCGGGCACTAACAGGCTCAAATACCTCTTTCATGACCTCCATGGCCAGGCGATTTCCCGCCTCTTTTACCGCCCTCCTGTACTGGATCTCTATCTCCGATCGTCCTTCCTTCTTCTGGCAAAGGAGCATGTATATTCCTTCCAGGATATCAGTTGCCTCAAACCCGGTTATCACGCCTGTAAGGCAAAATTCATGGGCAATAAAGGAGTAGGGAGTTTTCCCGATTATCACGCTTACATGGCCAGGGAGGATAAAACCATCAATCTTTACCTTTTTTGAGGAAAGCAAGGCCTTTATAGCCGGAGGAATAAGCCTCTGAGAAGAAAGTAGATATAAATTGCCGAGCCTTTTTCTCATTGCCTCTTTGACAGCAGCAGCAATGGCCGGAGAGGTAGCCTCAAAGCCTACCGCAAAGAAAATTATCCTCCTCCCCGGTTCTCTTGTTGCAATCTCAACGGCATCTAAAGGAGAAGTTATTACCCTGATGTCCCTTCCCATGGCCCGCGCCTCATAAAGGGACAGAGAAGAGCCGGGAACCCTCATCAGGTCACCAAATGTCAAAAGTGTCACATCTCTTAATTGAGCCATAGCAATGGCCCTGTCGATCTCTCCTACAGGTGTCACACATACCGGACACCCCGGACCGGATATAAGCTCTATTCCTTCGGGCAGAAGAGATCTTATCCCGGATCGGAAGATAGATACTGTATGTGTGCCACACACCTCCATAAAGCGGAGGTGCCCATCGGCAAGCCGGGATAGCTCTTTCAGGATGATAGAGGCAATATTCTCTTCATCCATTGCCTTCGATTGAGTCAACATAACCCCTGTCTATCTCCTTAAAGAGCCTTAACGTCTCAATAGCTTCCTGCTGCCCAAGCCTCTGGATGGCAAAGCCCACATGAACGAGCACGTAATCTCCTTCACTAACATCAGGAGATAGCAAAAGACTTACCTTCGTACGTACGCCGCCAAAGTCAACCTCGGCGAAATCCCCCTTTATGGAGACAACTTTACCAGGTATACCCAAACACATATCTAATCTCCTTTGATGTAAAGGGCGTAGAAGGCCTGCCCGAGCGATATCCCCCCATCATTTGGAGGTACCTTTTGATGAGTATAAACCCTGAAGCCGTCTTCTTTAAGAATATCCAGTACCTTCGCAAGGAGATAATGGTTTTGAAACACCCCGCCACTCAGGAAGACATCAGACAGACCTGCTGCCAACCTGATTCTCTTGGCCATCCTGGATATAACCCTGGCTATGGAATTGTGAAAACGGGCAGAGATAATGAAAGGGCCTTCTCCGTTTCCTATATCCTTTATAATGGCCTCGATAATGGGGTCGGGGTTGATGATAAGCATTCCTTTTTCCTCTAGAATTTTAAAGGGATACTCGCCCGTTTCCGCTTTTTCTGCCATCTGTTCGAGCTCAATGGCGGCCTGGCCTTCATAATTAATGGTCCCTCTGACACCGAGAAGGGCGCTCACCGCATCAAAGAGCCTGCCCATACTGGAGCACAGAGGGGAATTTATCTTGTTCCTGATAGCCAGCCTTATTTGGGACCATCGCTCAAGGTCAAGCCTCTTTACAAAAGGTATGTGAAGGCCATCAAGATTTCCATAGACCCTTTCAAGATAGGCTGCCGCCATCCTCCACGGTTCCCTCACCGCCATATCGCCTCCGGGGAGAGGAATATATCTCAGGTGCCCAAACCTCTCATATCCGTTAATTGTCACCCCCAGGAACTCCCCGCCCCAGACAGCGCCATCCTCCCCGTACCCTGTTCCATCGAACACTATTGCCAGCGCAGGCCCTTTGCTGCCATATTCCGCCATGCAACTCAGGGCATGGGCAAAATGATGCTGAACCCCTATCCTTGGTAATGCAAGTCCCATGGCATATCTGGTAGAGAGATAGTCCGGATGCAGATCATGGACTACACATTCGGGTTCTATCCGGAATAGTCGCTTGAACAGTTCCACCCCCTCTCCAAAGGATCTCATTGTCTCAAAGTTCTCCATATCCCCTATATGCTGGCTCAAAAAGGCAAAACGCCCCTTTGTAAGGCAAAACGTATTCTTTATATCCGCCCCGCATCCGAGTATGCTCTTTCCATCCCTGTTTAACTTGATGGGAAGGGGTGCAAACCCCCTGGCCCTCCTTAAAAAGGTTATGCTTCCATTTAAGGGTTTAATGACCGAGTCATCACATCTTGTGTGAATCTCTCTGTTATGTACCAAAAAGAAATCGGCTACCCGCCGCAGCCGGACAAAGGCCTCATTATCTTTAAAGACAATGGGTTCATCGCTTACATTTCCGCTAGTCATTACAAGAATCGGGGCCCCTTTGGCAAAAAGAAGATGATGGAGAGGTGTATAGGGAAGCATTACCCCAAAGGTCTTCTGGAAAGGAGCAGCGGATGGGGCTACAGTTGCAACAGTTTTCTTTGGGAGGATAACGATCGGCCTTTCCTTGCCTTCAAGGAGCCTTCTTGACATATGATCCAGGAGGCAAATTCCTTGGATTACATCCAGATCCCTGCACATGAGGGCAAAGGGCTTATCTTTCCTGCCCTTTCTCTTTCTGAGGCGGGAAACGACATCTTCCCGTGTTGCATCACAGGCAAGATGAAACCCGCCAAGCCCTTTGATAGCCACAATCTTACCCATCATCAATAATTTGGCAGTCTCTCTTATCGGATTATGGGTTGCGATCTTTTCCCCGGAGCCGGAGAAGAGCTTCAGTGTTGGCCCACAGTGAGGACAGGCATTGGGTTGGGCGTGAAAACGCCTATTCGACGGATCGTTATATTCTTTGCTGCAGGATGGGCACAGCCTGAAGCCAGACATCGTGGTATTTTCTCTGTCATAGGGGATGTCTTTAATAATAGTGAAGCGGGGACCGCAGTTGGTGCAGTTGATAAAGGGGTAATTAAAGCGGCGGTCTTGGGGGTTGAAGAGCTCCTCAAGGCAATCGTTGCAGATGGCTATATCGGGTGAAATGAACGCAAACCTGTCTTCACCCTCTTTGCTGTTCCTTATCTCAAAGCTGTTATAACCCAAAGGTGGAAGATATGCTACAGCAGTCTTTATTATCATGGCAAGGGACGGTGGAGAGGACAGCCCGGAAAGGAAGCCGTGCACCTTGTCCTTTTCTCCCTCGGCCTCTATCCGGACACCTCTTTCATCATTAAGGACCCAGCCTCTCAGGCCGTGCCTCTGGGCAAGGCCGTAAACGAAGGGGCGGAACCCCACTCCCTGAACAATCCCCTCCATCTTTACACAAGCCCTGACCTCTTCCATCAACCATCCTTATCTGCCGGCCATATCCTCAATCCATCCGAACCAGTCATCGAGGCCCTCGCCTGTTTTACAGGATATGCCCATGATCTTCAGGCGGGGATTGACCTTGAGGGCATCGTTTCGAAACCGCTTCATGTCGAAGTCCAGGTATGGAAGGAGGTCGATCTTGTTCAGCAGCAGAACAGAGCAGACCTGAAACATAAGGGGATATTTCAGGGGCTTGTCATCACCTTCAGGGACAGAGACGATCATTACCTTATCATTCTCACCTATCTTAAACTCCGCTGGGCACACAAGGTTACCTACATTCTCTACAATGAGTAGATCTATCCGGTCTAAATCAAGATCATCAAGTGCGCTCCTGACCATGCTCCCATCGAGATGGCAGGCCGCCCCCGTATTTATCTGAACAGTGGGAACGGCATAAGATGCAATCCTCTCTGCATCCCTGGATGTCGCGATATCACCCTCGATTACACCGATCGTCATCTTACCTTTCAGGTGTTTCACCGTCCTTTCCAGGAGCGTTGTCTTCCCTGCACCAGGGCTTCCCATCAGGTTTATTACATAGACCCCCTTCTCCAGAAAAAGCCTCATATTCTGCCAGGCTATAACCTCGTTTGCCTCAAGGATTTTCTTGATTATCTTGATTTCCATCTTCTATCTCTATCCCTCTTATCTCAAGCTCCCTTCCCCCTATCATCTCTACATCTGTCCCCTTGCAATAAGGACATATCAAGAAGGGGGCATCCAGAGTGCTTACCTTCCTGCACCGGTTACATTTTATCCTCAATGGTACCTCCTCGATCAGCAGGGATGCCCCTTCGGTTATACCGCCTGTGCTCATAACTTCAAAGGCAAATCTCAGGGAATCCGGCATTATGCCACTTAGTTTCCCGAGTCTGAGCTCGATCTTAATCACCTTTGCCTGACCATAGGTGAGGCATTCCTGTTCTATGATTTCAATAAGGGATCGGGCTATTGTTAATTCGTGCATATCCGAAGTCTCAAGGAGTTGCATATTTAATTTTTTGCATCCTCACCGACAAAGAACCCTTCTGAACCTTTGTATCCAGAGAACTGACATCACAGGGCGGCACAAAATTCTACCGTCTCTATAAATGCCGGAAGCCGGTCAAACAGTATTACATCTACTTTCATGACCAGGTTCTTGGCGGCCTCTGTTATCTCAAAATTTTCTTCTATCCGCCTTTTTTATTCTGAGTTCTATTTCAACGGCCATAATGCTGTCAGGCTGGAGGTGAAACAGGGTAAAAAATTAGAGTCCGCCGGTTCAGGAATTGTGAATTCAGAGATTGGGGTGAAGGATCTTTCTTAAGGCCTCGGATAGCTGACCTGTATTGAAGGGCTTCTGAATAAATCCATCGCAGCCGCGCTCAAGTATTTTGTTCGCCTTACCGTCTAAGCTGTAACCGCTTGAAAGAAGCACTTTTATCTCCGGGTTGATCTCTTTGAGTGTGTCATAGACATCGCCGCCATTTATATCCGGCATGATCATATCCAGGATTACCATATCGATCTCGTCCGTATTTGCATTGTAGATCTCTATGGCCTCTTTCCCAGATCTGGCCGGCAATACATTGTAACCCATTGATGTAAGCATATCCTGAACGACCTCGATAATCATGTCCTCGTCATCCACGAGGAGAATCGTCTCGTGTCCCCTTTCAATCTTTTTCTCCGGCTTATCCGTAGCATGCTCACTTATAGGTATTTCAACGGCAGGGAGGAAAATGTCAAAGGTAGTCCCTTGGCCCTCTTTACTGAAAACGTCTATCATGCCGCCATGATTCTTGATAATGCCGTAAACAGAAGCAAGTCCCAGTCCTGTCCCCTGTGCATCTCCTTGGTGGTAAAGAACGGATCGAATATGCGCCGCTGGGTCTCTTCGTCCATGCCAACGCCGGTGTCAGTCACGCTCAACTTTACGTAATTACCAGGCCCTGCCCTAAAAGGTTTGATATCCGTTTCATCGAGTGTGACATTTTCGGTTTTGATATACAGGTTTCCACCGTCCGGCATGGCCTGCCAGGCATTTACATAAAGGTTCAGCAGCACCTGTTCTATTTGTGATTGGTCCGCTTCTACCATCCAGATCTCTTCCTGGTATTTTTTGTATATTCTTATCTCTTTCTTGGTACGACCGAACATTTCAGAGCATTTCTCTACAAGGTCGTTCAGGTCTGTGGGCTTTACCTCGTATTTGCCCCTCCTGGCAAAACCCAGAAGTTGCCTGGTAAGAGTCGCTCCCTTTTTAACCATATCCTCAATAGCTTTGAGATGTTTGGCATGAGGATGATCTGAATCGATATCCAGGGCCATCAAAGAGGTCCGTCCCTCGATTCCCATGAGCAGGTTGTTAAAGTCATGAGCAATGCCGCCTGCAAGGGTCCCTATCGCCTCCATCTTCTGGGCCTGCAGCAATTGGGCCTTAAGGCGCTCGCGATCGGTTATGTCTCTGGCCACCCCATAGGTTCCGTAAAACTCTTTGTCTTTCTGTCCAACTGCCCTGTCATAGATTCCCATGGACTTTAATTCGATGGCCAAGTGTCTGGCTTCAAAGGACCTTGGTTGGTTCCCGTTATATTTAGGTTTCAGCCTCAATTCCAGACCATGAGTTGCACGTCTCCCGGTCCTCCTCTCGTTGAAATGGTTTTTGGCTTTATCTATATCGTCTTCAAAAACAATAGATGTATAGTGTTTGCCAACCAGCTCGGAGCCCTTATAACCAAGCAGCGACTCGATAGCGCCATTTACAAATGTAAATTCCCCCTCAGGATTCAAGGTATAAATGATATCCGGGGAGGCATTGACCAAAAACCGGTATTGCCTTTCTGTTAACTCGAGTTTCCCGTTGAGAAGCTCATGTTGTTTTTTCAATATATTTTGATCAAGGGCATTTTTTACCCTCCTTAAGAGTTGCTCAAAATCAAAGGGCTTCCTGAGATAATCGTAGGCCCACCTCCTCAAGGATTTTACTGCCGACTCTAAAGTAGCGTGCCCGGTCATAACGATGACCAACGTCGCCGGGTATTCACTGTTAATATGGTCCATAATCTCGTGACCGCTCATATCCGGCATGACAATATCCACGAGGGCCAGATCAAAACTGTCCTCGGCCAGGCGCTCTATTGCCTCTTTCCCGCTGTACGCAGTTTTCGCCTCATATCCATGGTCGTTTAGTAAGGTCTTCAGGCTGTTGCACATGCGGGGTTCATCATCAACGATTAAGACCTTTGGTATATAAGACATTGCCACCTCCACAAACTACCGGCCCTGCGTTTTTTCTACAGGCAGTTCTATTTTAAAAGTTGTTCCCTTGGCCTCTTCGCTTTCACATGTTATTGTTCCGTTTAAGTCCCTGATAATGCTGCCGGCAATAGATAAACCCAATCCGGCATGTCCCTTTCCTTTTGAGCTGACAAACGGTTCAAACAGCCTCGACCTGATCCTTTCAGGTATTCCAGGTCCGTCATCACTGATGGTAATCTTCACATAGGCTTGATCTTCATGCAAGTCCTTTCTTAAATCTTTCTTAGGGCCATCAAAGACGCGTCGAGTCTTTATATTAAGATTCCCTCCTCCCGGCATAGCCTCAGCCGCGTTTTTAATAAGATTAATAAGGACCTGTTTAAGGCCGTTTTTGTCCGTCATGGCAGGTGGCAACGAAGGCTCCAGGTCGAGTTGAGCCTTTATGCCGGACTCTATAAGAAGGGCTTCATGCGTAATTTTAATAAGATCCGAGATCAGTGAATTGATATCAACAGGTTCCTTCTGCCGAACCTTAGGTTCGAAAAAATCAGATAATACACTAATAATGCCGGAAATACGATCTATTTCTTCATTGATTATATTTATCTCTTCCTGAACAGCATTGTTCTCACTCAGCTTAATACCGAGCATCTTGAGATAATTCTTTATGATGCCTAACGGGTTGTTTACTTCGTGGGCCACTCGTCTGGCTACTTCGGATGAAGCCCTTAAGCGCTCAGCCTGGACTATACTTGCCTGGGTTTGCCTGACATTTTCAGCATAAATGGATAAAGCCGCCTGGTTGATAAACATGGTCAAGAGGCTTATCTCTTCAGACAAACAGGAAAATTGTGTCTCATCTATACCAAGGATAACCACGCCAACAGGCTCTCTGTGGGCCACCATCGGAAGGCACAGGAGGCCGTCTGTCCCAATTAAGCGAATTAGCTGGTTGTCTGTAATGCTGAGGGCCTCCTTTGCCAGATAGCCAAAAGAGTCCAAGGGTGTTCCGCGGGAAAGAGACTTGGCCAAAAGACATCTTCCCTTCTGTACAGAAACGGCTAATTCCTTGACCAGCGGATCCAGACCGGGACCCATACCACCTCTTCCAACCAGGGAATCTTTTTCCCTGTCATACAGGAAAAAGAGAATACTGTGAATATCAAATAAGACCTGAATGCCTTGCTTGACGGTTTTAAGGATAGATTCTTCACCATGCGCCTCTAAAAGCTCTTGAAGCGTGCCCTGAAGCAGAGAAATGTCTCTGACTACCCGGACAAGATGTTTCTGCTTTTCGGCATCTTTTTCAGAAGCTGATTCGCCGGAGGTGTCCGGAGGTTCAATATCTATATCGAGTGATCTGGCGACTTCCGTTGCCTGTTCCCTGGCCAGCGATATGAGTTCCTCCGCTTCAGAGCGGGCAATGCCGAAGACCTCTTCCGCGGCCTCAAACTTGGCGTCTGGGTCTTCACCGGTAGTGTAAAATATTTTGTGTGAATTCTGAAAGGGTAGAAAAAGGCACTTTTCCTTGTAATGGTTTTGATCACCAAAAAATCAAACCGAAAGGAGAAGTGCCATGAACGTAGAAATCAGTGTAC
>PQXD01000012.1:34674-36158 GCA_003194485.1 Deltaproteobacteria bacterium | reverse complement strand
CTGGCCTTTATCTCTCTGAGAATGGAATTGCATTGGAGATCAAACCCAATAGGAAAAGTGCGTAACAACCTGCCTTTTCTCAAAGAATTGGCCTATGAGAAATTCACACAAAAAAGTTAACAGTACCTCTTCACCAGTCTCGGAACTGAGGGCGCTGGCCACAAATACTATTTTGACCAGAGGGAGGGCATCCAGGATCCTATGCACCGGTTCGTGGTGATAAAGCACTGCGTCGGCCATAAATGATTGCAGGTTCCACCGGTTGATCATCCATGCTCCAACCTCGCAGTGAGTGGCCCCCAACTTCCTTTCACCTGCCAGAAGCAAATCCGGATTGCTGCCGCATGACCGCAAGATCTCAGCGTATTCCTTCGGAAAATTGACCCATAACACCAACCTCCCTATATCATGAAGAAGTCCCGACAAAAATGCCTCATCAGAAGCAGGATATGAGGTCCTCGCGGCAATTAGTTTAGCCAAAGCGGCACACATAAGTGACTGCCACCAAAACAGCTTCAATCTGAAAACAGAACTATCCTTGGCCTTGTTAAAGGCCTGGTGCACTGAAGCGCTGACAGCAATATTTTTTACCGTACCAGTGCCCAAGAGCACCAGGGTCTGGTCAATGCCGGTCACCCTGTTCGGCAGGCCATAATATGCGGAATTGATCATCCGCAATAACCTTGCGCTTAACGATGCGTCGCTGATGATAATTCGAGATATATCCTTAATCGTGTCCGGTTCCCTGTTGCAGACCTCGATCAATTCGACAAGGATGTGGGGCAGGGTAGGCAGATTTCCGGAACTCTCAATCTTACTGAAAAATTCGCTGGAAGAGGTATTCATAACCGTTCTCTTCTACTTAATTTGAGAGTCCAAAGTTCTCTCGTCATGCCGGACTTGATCCGGTATCCAGATCGCGGAACGTTTTGAAAAGACACAGGATTCCGGCTTTCGCCGGAATGACGCGGTCAGTTTTTTATCTCTGATTACACTGCAAAAAGCCCGAAACATGATTCCGCTCAAAAACCCCGAGACCTGCCTGCCGGCAGGCGGGTGCAAGGCGCAAAATTTTCCGGGAATGAGCCGTACTTAGCGTACGTCGCATGGGCTGGAAAATTGAAGCAACGCCGCAGATTGGGTTTTTTCAGCGGAATCATCTCTTAATTCAATTTTTAGCATTATACATAATATACGGCATTTTATGCAGCAAACTCAAGGCAACGTCAAAGTCCATTATGAATAGGGATCGGGAGTTGGTTGGGTTTTAAAAATCACTGTTCCATAAGAAGGAAAGGCATGAGCAAAGTAAATATTCTTATGAACCCGTGGTCCACTGGCAACCGGTTACAGGGGAGCTTCTTCTTCCAAATGCTCCCGCCCTTGTTTTCTTAAGGCCTTTGCAGCATGGGACCCTCCCCGTTCTCCTTCGCTGCGCTCAGGAGCCGGGGTTTCCCCCACAGCAAAAGCCAGGAAAACTTGCG
>PQXD01000012.1:22869-34239 GCA_003194485.1 Deltaproteobacteria bacterium | reverse complement strand
GAAAACTACGGGGGCTTCCGTTAAACTGTTCAAAGAAATATCCCCTTCCCGTGAACGGTTGCCATCCGTGCCCTGCCGCAGGAGCGGTTTGCCTTTTGCAGGGTTTCGATCGCGGGCCAAATTGCACTGCCTCTTTCGGTCTGCAATGAGTGAGCTTTGAAACCCGGAAAAAGGTAACCGCTTCAAGGCAGGATATAAAGGGTTCACCGAATATTTACTGAGCAAATCCGGCGCCGGCGCTATCCCATGACTGGGCCGGACGACGGCCCACGCCCCTCATGTCCGATTCTTATCATCCTAAAATAGGACCTGGAAATGCGTGACAAGGATATCATTGTCGATGTCCTCGCCATGCATCTCCTCCCGGAATGTATAATTGAGCTGCCATTTGATATTCTGGCCGTGAATGAACCAATTGTACCCCACTGTATACCAGCGGCTGTCAAACTCATTGTCAACATCCACATCCGGATCAAACTCATCGTACCGCGCAGTGAGCTGGAAATTGTCAGTGAGGTCTATCTGTGTCTGTATACCGTAGCCGTATTGACGATTGGACTTATTGCCATCTTGCGTTATGTATTCGAACTGCAGGTGTACCGGCTCCCAGTCGAATGCGCAATTAAAATCCCAAAGCTGCAAGTTATCCGCAACTTTGTGGTTATCTACGGAATATACGTAATGGTCATCAACTATTTTTGCCTTGCCAAGGACAGTGGTTTCATAATCATAGCCCACCTGATCATACGCATAACTTGTGCCTAAAGTGAAGTGTGGCGACGGTCTCCAGAGAAACATGCCGGTAACCATGAAGTTTTCGTTGTCATTGCGCATATGGTTGAATGAGTTGCCGTTGTATAACCCGACCGCGACAAAGAACGGCAAATCGTGAATTTTTTCTCCGTGGGCCCGGCCGTCCCATTGACCGTTTCTGGGTGATTCCACGCTGATTCCGATTTCACGCCTTCTGGCGAGCTTGTCGATCACGAGAGGACGTTCACACAGGGGAAGATCCGGTCCGTCCGTAGTATATGATGGCGAAAAAAGTGACTTGAACTGCCCAACCCTTATGTTGACAAAAGGATGCGCCTTATACACAAAATATGCGTCCTGGAGTTTTACGCCAATGTCGTCTCTTTTGAGTTTATAATCCGGCGTTTCAGGATCTATCCTGTCTTCGTTTGAATCGCCGTCTACACTGCACTGTACATGGTATTTCCACCGGTCAGTCACGTTGCCGAACCAGCGGAAACGAACACGACGTATAGAAAACCCATCGAATTCAGAGTCGTCAAATGCCTTCTGATGAGTCACTTTACTTAGATCGCCGTTTTCAATTGAAGTGTATCGTGCCTGTACACGTCCCTTAAAGTTGATGCTCTTGGGTTTACGGGCGCTTTTAACAACAACCTCTTTTTCAGGAGGAGGCGGCTTCCACTCTTCATTGATTTCCTCTATCCGTCCCTCCCTTATCTTCTTAATGTCATCCTCAGTAACTATTCCTTTTTCAATAAGTACTTGAAGCAATTCCTCGGCCGTCAGTTGGGCAAAGCTGTTAATCACACTACCGAACAAAAAACACACACACAAAACAACACTGTAACATTTCTTCATTAAAAAATTCCTCCTTCCTTTGCTTCCAAACTCTCAGGGTTTAGCTTTAAAGATCGACCTTCATAGACTCGAGCTCTTTAACCAAAAAACTCTGCTGTGAAGCCAACACCATTTCACGATAAGGAATAGATCATGATATTCACATATAGCTGCATCATCTCTGGATGATGAGAAGATAGTATAAGTATATCGGGGAATAAAGACTCCGATTTTTCTGGATCATTATTGAAGGACTTACAATCATTACAAGTTATTGTCTTATCCATCTTTGTCTTTGATAAGATAAGCATATTTTTCAAATGATATAGTAATTCCAAATAACAAAATTTATATTATTTTAAATCAAAGTCAATAATAAAAATAATATTATACGAAGCCGGAAGATAAATTACTTTGATCAAATCGAACCGCTACCCAAAATCCCGTAAAAAGGCAAACCGCTCCTGCGGCAGGGCACGGATGGCAACCGTTCACGGGAAGGGGATATTTCTTTGAACAGTTTAACGGAAGCCCCCGTAGTTTTCTTGGCTTTTGCTGTGGGGGAAACCCCGGCTCCTGAGCGCAGCGAAGGAGAACGGGGAGGGGGCAAGACTCCCCCATGTCAAAAGCCTTAAGAAAACAAGGGGCTGAAGTGTTAAGTGAAAAGAAATATCCCCTGCCCGTGAACGGTCTGCACAGTGGACCACGGGTTCATAAGAATATTTACTTACTTTTCAGTCCTTTCAGATTTATGGTAAATTGACACAACTTACTTGCCAGAACTATAGTTCTTCTGATATCACTGCCTGCTAAAGATTATATAACATTCTGTTCGATAAGATATTAATACATTTATTAAGGAGAACTTATAACATGGCGGTAAATTCAGTAGCAGTAGTTGGATTGGGTTACGTCGGGCTCCCGCTGGCAATAGCCTTTGGCAGGGAAATAAAGGCCATCGGCTTTGATATATCCGAGGACAGAATAGCCAGTTACAGAAAAGCCGTTGACCCTGCCGCAGAAGTCGACCGCGAAGACTTCGAGCAGTCATTGCATCTCAGCTTCACAAACGATCCTGCCGCCATAAAAGAAGCAGACATGGTCATTGTAGCCGTACCCACTCCGATTACTGCCAACAAGCAGCCTGATCTCAGGCACATTGTCTCTGCTTCGGAAATTGTCGGGAAAAACCTTAAACACGGAGCTATTGTGGTATACGAGTCAACAGTATATCCAGGTGTGACCGAGGACATATGTTGCCCTGTCCTTGAAAAGGCCTCCGGACTCAAATGTGGCGAAGGATTCAGGCTTGGCTACTCTCCTGAGCGTATAAATCCCGGAGACAGGGAACACTCTCTGGACAAGATAATAAAAGTTGTGGCGGCCCAAGACCAGGATACGCTGGAAGAGGTGGCAAGCGCATATGAACTTATAGTGGATGCAGGGGTATACAGGGCGGAGAGCATAAAAGTGGCTGAAGCAGCCAAGGTCATAGAAAACACGCAGCGGGACCTCAACATCGCGCTTATGAACGAACTGGCCATTATTTTCAATCGTCTGGGTATTGATACGCAATCAGTGCTGGAGGCCGCCTGCACAAAGTGGAATTTTCTCTCTTTTACACCCGGGCTGGTAGGCGGCCATTGCATCGGGGTTGATCCCTACTACCTTACCTATTGTGCCCAGCAAGTAGGATACCATCCCGAAGTCATTCTGGCCGGGCGTCGCATCAACGATTCAATGGGCTCATACATTGCACAGAGGACGGTCAAGGAACTCATCCATGCCAGGATACGGGTGGAGGGGGCCAGGGTCGTAATACTCGGGCTTACATTCAAGGAAAATTGTTCTGATATAAGAAATACCAGGGTGATAGATATTATCCACGAACTCAGGGAGTACGGAATTGAACCCCTGGTACATGATCCCCTGGCCGATCCGCAGGAAGCCGGACTCGCATACGGCATTCGTTTACTGAAGGACCTGCCTGCTAATGTTGACGCAGTGATACTTGCAGTAGCCCACAAGACCTACGAAGAAGCAGGGGCTTCAGTAATAAAAGACATGCTTACTCCTGACAGGGGCGTGGTAATAGACGTAAAGGATTTATATCACCCCGACGATTTTAACGAGAATGCCATCAGGTACTGGAGACTGTGAACATGGGAAATGAGAAGCTCACCGGCCCTGAGAGGCGACTGTTACTCAAAATGGCAAGGCAGGCCATAGAGTCGGAATTGGCAGGCCTTCCTTTCAGCCTTCCCAGGGTGACAAATCCAAATCTCCTCGAACACAGAGGGGCATTTGTGACACTTCACAAGCACGGCCAACTCAGGGGTTGCATAGGGACCTTTTCGGCAGATAGACCCCTGTATGAGATAGTCGGCGACATGGCCATATCAGCAGCTTTTCAAGATCAGAGATTCCGCCCGCTCCGCCCCTCGGAATTTGAGGAGATAGACTTGGAGATCTCCGCGCTCACTCCGTTGAGACCGATAACTGATATTAACGAAATCAAGACAGGTTCCCACGGAATATATATCATTCGGGAACCATTCCACGGTGTGCTCTTACCTCAGGTAGCTACAAAAAATGGATGGGACAGGCTTACATTTCTGGATCAGACCTACATGAAGGCGGGTCTGGCCCCTGGTTGCTGGAAAGATCCAAAAACACAGGTCAACATCTTCAGTGCCGAGATCTTCAGTGAGAAGTCTGAAGGTCTGCTGTCCTAAATGCCTCCTCTAATGTTTTTCTATCAACGGCGGGACAAGCCGGTCAAGACTGCCGCCGAAACAGGCCGCCTCATTGGCAGATTCGGCCAATAGATCGGGTGAGAAAACCACACGGGCGATTGTTGGCTATATGGAAGTTAACTATCATTTGGTCTTGACTTTTTGGTAATTTATTTTAATTTAGTCTCTATGATAAAGAGGAACTATTATAAAAAAATATGTGCTGATTTTGACAAAGAAAAACACCTGGTACTTGTCTCCGGGCCACGCCAAGCTGGGAAAACAACATTTGCCAAGGACATTGCCTTACAAGAGCCTGTTTCGCTGTATTTCAACTATGATATTCCAGGCAACAAAATCAAAATCTTGCAGAATCCAACTTTCTTTGAAGAAGTAGACCGGGAAAAGGGCAAGCTCCCACTAATCATCCTGGATGAGATTCACAAATACAGGAACTGGAAGAACTACCTCAAAGGCGTCTACGACGGTTATTCGGATGAATTTCGCTTTCTGGCTACAGGTAGTGGACGTCTGGAGCTTTCCCGCAAAAAAGGAAATTCACTGGCGGGCAGGTATCTGCATTTTCACCTTTACCCTTTTACAGTCGGTGAACTATTTGCTTCATCGACAGGACTGAATGAGAAAGATGTGCTGTTAGAAGTCCCAGAGCAAAACCGAAAAGCTCAAGAGACATGGGAGACTATGTTTCATGTAAGCGGATTCCCGGAACCATTTGTGAAGGGCACAAAGCTCAAGTACCGGCGCTGGACAAAGTCATATCACAACCAGGTCATAAGAGATGACATAAGAGATGAATACGCGGTCAGACAGGTCGACACCATGGAGGCATTATATTTCCTCCTGTCCGAATGCGCAGGCAATCCGTTTTCTGCCTCAAGTCATGCGCGAATACTTAAGATATCCCATAAGACGGTATCATCGTGGATAAGTGTCTTTGAACGTTTTTTTCTTATCTTTAGGCTTCGTCCGTATAGCAGACGCATTTCCAGAAGCCTGGTCAAAGAGCCAAAGATCTATTTCTATGACTACTGCAGGATAGAGAATCATGCTCTGCGGTTTGAAAACATGGTTGCCGTTGAGCTTAGCCGTGCAGTGACACTCTGGACCGATTTTGGCCTTGGAGAATACGACCTCTGGTATTTGAGAAACAAGGAAAAGGAAGAGGTTGATTTCCTTGTAACTGAAAGGGGCAAACCGCAATTCATGCTTGAGGCAAAATTATCAGACACGGCAATAAGCCCTCATTTGATGAAATTTCAAAATGCATTGGATGTGCCCGCCATTCAACTGGTCAATACACCAAATGTTGCAAGAAAAATCAGAAACGCATCCAATACAATCATTGTTGCCAGTGCCCCTGACTGGCTTGCCTGCCTAAACTGATAAAAGAAAAGGCATCAATATCGGGCCAGAAGTCCAGGACCTTGAAGGCAGGTATTGTGAGGAAGAAAACGGACATCCATGACTATCGGGTGCCCAAAAAGTAATTACGGGTCCCAGCAGCAGACCCATGCCAGCAGGGATAAGAATCTTCCACCACCATCCGGCATTTTGGACCTGTTCTACAAAGTTGCTGCCGGCGGGCCACAGGATCTCGCGGACCCGTATATTCTTTTAAAGCTTGTATGGATCTATGGTTCATTTATTGCGCAATATACTCTACACGACCACAAAAGGCGGTCAAGTCGGACTGACTTTCCTTAAACTGCTCGGGTTTCAGGTAATCCTCCGGTGCAGCCCTGGAAATGACCTGCTCCAGGTGGATGGCGAACTCGTCCGGGTTAAACGAGCGGCCTTCTCTCACTTCCTTGCGCGGTTTGGCAATTTTGTACCAAGGTTCCATTCATTCCTTGTCCTCCTTCACCTCCGGTGCCGTCAGGGTGCGCGGTGTGGTCTCGATAGGCGACAGGGCAGTGATGTCATTGCCGGTCGCGGAGCCCAGGTCCTTGAACCTCCGTGCCGCGGGTAAAACCCTGGCTTCCATCGAGCCGACAGCGCTGTTGTAAGCGGCGTTGGCCTTCTCCAGGCCTTTGCCGATGTCCGCAATGTGCTCGGTCATGGTTCTCATGCGTTCATAGATCTGCTTGCCGAGGTCACTGATCTCCTGGGCATTCTTGGCGATCTGCTCCTGCCGCCAGCCGTAAGCCACAGCGCGAAGCAGGGCGATCAGCGTTGTTGGGGTAGCCAGCACCACGTGTTTTTCGAGGCCGTCCTCGATGAGGCTGTGATCCGCATCAACCGCCGCGCCGAAGAATGACTCGCCGGGAATGAACATGACGACAAATTCAGGGGCCTTGGTGAACTGCGTCCAGTACTGTTTGTTTGACAAAGCATTCATGTGACTGCGGACCTGCGCTGCATGTCGCGCGAGGGCCGTTTTACGGTCATCTTCCGACTCCGCAGCCACCGCATCAAGATATGCCTCCAGGGAGACCTTGGCGTCCACGACGATTTCGCGCCCGGCGGGCAACCGCACGACAAGATCGGGGCGGAGGCGGCCATCTTCGGCGGAGGCGGTCATCTGTTCGGTGAAATCGCAGTGCCCGGACATCCCCGCCAGTTCCACGACCCGGCGTAAGGTCATCTCCCCCCACCGTCCCCGCACCTGCGGCTTTCGCAATGCCGTAACCAGATTCGCGGTTTCCTTCTGCAGTTGCTGCTGGCTTGTGGACAGGCCTTTCAGCTGCTCTGTCAAGCCCGAATAAGCCTCCTGTCTATCCTTCTCAATTGCGCGGACATGCTCCTCAAACTTCGCAAGCGACTCCGCGACGGGTTTGACCAGACCTTGAATTGCCTCCTGGCGCTTACCTATGTCGCCGCGTGCGTCAGCCAGCACCTTGTCCAGCGTTTCCTTGGCCAGATTTAAAAATGCCGTCGTACTGGTGTTGAGTGTGTCACCGGCGAGGGCCTTGAAGGTGTCCGTGAGCTTGGCCTTCGCATCTTCAAGGAGCTTCTTCTCCTCTTCCAGGCGTTGCCTGGTCTCCGCCAGTTGGGTCTCGGCCTTTACACGCGCGCTGTTCTCGCCGGCCAGCTCTTCTCTGAGCTTCGCAAGATCCTCGGCAGCCTTCTGGTTTTGCGCACGCAGTTCTACGATGGTCGCTTCCAAGCCAGAAGCCAGGCCTTCGGCTGTGTTCGCCCGTTGCGCAAGGTCCTCAATCCTGGTGGTCAAGGATCTTGCAACCCGGGCAGACGCAAGCAGCCAGGCTACGAGGCCGCCCACCGCCAAACCACACAATATGCAGAGGAGGTAAGTCATTTCCTTTTTATTCCTTTCCGCCGCGCATTTTGATTCTTCTTCACCAGCACCAACTCACGGCAACCGTCCACCATAGCTTCCTCGTCGTCCGGCGTGACGAGCCGCTTGAAGAAACCCGGGTCGGGCGGTCTTCTGCGCGGACTGAAGGGGCTGTTGGCGTAACTGAAAACGCGTTTCTCTTGCCACCTGAGTTCCCTCTTGGAAGAGTCGTGGTGTAAAAGAGCCCCGTTCCCGGAATACCCATCATAGCGCGTTTCCCGCGGCCAACAGTGAACCTCGCACCTCGTGGTCCGAACGAGAGAGAGCCGCCCGACTTGCTCAGGTTCAGGGTCACTCCTGGTGCGATCTTGATTCTTCTCCAAAAACGAAAGCCCATTTCAGACTGCCTTTATCCTTTGGAATTCGAGCTGATGTTGTTATTCCAGTATCATGTCACGAATGAATGACATCTCATCGAAATGCCCGTGGCTTCCTTCTGATGTGCGCTTGTAAGGATGATTGGCGGTACGTACATATTCAAACGGAGCCATGAAGGCCATTCGCTCCGTTACACAGCAGGGCCACTTCTCTTGAGGCAGATCGACCAGGGATTGCCCAGCCACAGCTTCTTCGGCTGCATCATCCCGCTCTTGACCAATACGTTTGAGCTTAAGGCACGCTCCATTGAGACGAGGTTTCGCGCAGACTCGTCCATCCCACCCCGTATCATGCCAAGGCACACGAATAGAAATATGTCTTAGTGGATAAAGTGTTGCAAGTCCAATTAAATAAAAAACCACCGGCTTCAATTGCTTCATTATCCCACCGGTGAATAGCTGGAATTGGTGGATAAAAGAGGAACTATTCTTCGGACGTTCCGGCAAGCAGTCGAGCCTGCCTCAAGAATAAATCAATAGTCTCCTCTCCAAATCCGCCACTCTGTTGCGCAAAGTTAGCTGCCTTCCTATAATACTTTGCAGCCTTTTGTTTCTCCCCCACGGCCTCATAGACTTCGGCATATCTGTGCAAGCCGTCAATCTGGTCCGGATATTTCTTCATGAGTATTCGGCACGTATCCTCTGCTTCTGCCAGCCTTCCATCCTTGATAAGTTCATTAACTTTGTTGGATAACATATCCAGATCAGTATATATAAAGGTTCCCGCCATGGCGGGATTGTTCAGGCAGCATTTCTTATACTTTTTCCCGCTGCCGCAGGGGCATGGTTCATTTCTACCGGGTTTTTTCATATGCAGGTTCATTATTCAGCAAAATTGTCATTACAGGATTACATAGCACAGGAAGCCTGGAATCAGGCGCACCTGGATCATTGTCCTCTGCATCCCGGGGGAGGATGCGGTCTTGCCAGGCATGGAACATATGCAGGGAAGTTCCCGGAATACTGTCTGATAGCCCGCTATTACTGCCCGAAAGGACACACGACCATAGGATGATCCCCGAGTTTTTCTGCTCACGTCTTCAGGAGGAGCTTTATGAAAAAAGACTATATACTGGGAGAATCGCCCCTTGAGCACGCCCAAATCCTTGACACCTGTGCCAACTGTTTTGTGAAACGGCATCGTCCATCAGGGACAGTAGAAGTGGAGGACAGAGCTGAGAACGTCCTGGAACAGCCCTCTTTGCCACCGCAGCCTGTGGACTTCAGCAGGATCACCAGAAACATGGGAGGGAGAGAGGATGCATAGGAAAACATACGCTCTGACCCGGCACCCCTTTGAAAAGGATCTGGCTCCGGATGAACTCTTTGCCTCACATGCAGCAAGCGAGCTGGAGGCCAGGATCAACTATTTGTTACAACTACGTGGCATTGGGCTTGTTACCGGTGAGGTGGGCAGCGGCAAGACCTGCATCTGCAGAAAAGTGGCATCGTCTCTTCATGCCGGCCTGTACAAGGTCTTTTATGTCTCCCTGACCACGGGCACCGTTGCTGACATATACAAATCAATCGCCTGGGAAATGGGATAACCCATTTTTTCATAAGGTTCCGGTGAAACGGAGGTGAGCTCTGCTGGGGAGCAACTCACCAAGGGATAACCGGAATGAGGGCGGAGAATATCACCTTGGGGGAGTCTTATTACGGCTCCCCCCCTTTTTTTGCATATTCTTTGTCCTCATTATGCCTCAAAAAACCCCGGGGTTTGGGGCAGAGCCCCAAGTGGTGCCCATAATATTATAAAGGTGGATTAATGAGCAGAACGGGGCCCTAAAAGCACGGTATTTTATTGTGGGAAAGATCCGGTGATATTATGTGGGAAACAACACTTGTCAGCATAAACAATGAGCCTGGGATCATAGTCAAATAAACTTGCCTGACCTATTAGCTCTGGGTTTAAATTGTCCATATTTTCAATAAGTTATGTTTTGGCAGGAAAATGCCAGAAATATATAACATCCTGATATTATTATATATCAATTTTTGGAAGAAAATCGAATTAGAAAAAGCGCGAAAGCCGGGCTAACCGTCAAGCACCCGGCTATCGCCGCCACAGGCACGTTAAATGGTACGGAAATAACATTGACGGAAAATCACCGTCATGGACAAATTTTTCGTTTTGTGAAAAAAATTTAGAAAAATTGAGGAGTTGACTCATATGGCAACCATAAATTCTCTTAATCTACCTCCATGCTGTTATCGACTCCAATAGACCCTTATACTTTTTTCTGCATCACCGTATTGAAAATCAAGATCACCACGATAGGCCCTTGCGAGGGCATCCCCAATTCTGCGGGCTATATGGACACCTGTTGTCGTTATAAGGATATATTTTTCTTCATCAACAACGGACATGATCCTTTCCATTGGATGCTCTCCCTTCTCCTGCTTTTCCTCATTGCGAATAAGATTTAAGAGTTCTTCGCGGTGCTGCTTGAAGAAAGGTCCTTTTATTTCTATGTAGCCTGCCGGATAGTTATCGGCAATGCGCTCGCATGCCGGACAGACTGTCCTGTTGGAATCAACAGGAGGTTTTTTCCAGGACCACCGCCCGTCCAGGAAAAGGGCATTGCATTCAGTACACATTGTCGGCTCTGTCCATTTACCCGATTCCCTGTAAGTATCGTGCCGTTTTTCCCTGACCAGCCTGTCCCTTCTTGTATGTCTGCCTTTGTCCATGTATGCCCCCGTTATTTTTTAAGTATTTTGCAAAATACATCTTTTCCCGTATTCATTAAACCACTACCTGCTGAAAGCAGGTAGATTTCTTATACGACTGAAAGTCTAACATGGTTCAATCTTTAGTCATTAGCAATAGTGAAGGCCTCTTTAGGGCTCGCCTTTTCTTGGCTTGCAATATAAGCGGCTATCATTTTTTCTGTAACATTCCCAACTGTTGCACAAAAATAGCCGCGAGCCCAAAGATGCCTTCCCCAATATCTCTTACGCAAATGCGGAAATTCTTGCTGAATCAGTCGAGAACTTCGTCCTTTCACATATTGAACTATCTTGCTCGGAGCAAGTTCTGGAGGACATGAAACATGCAGATGAACATGATCCCTGCTAACATGACCATTAAGAATTGTAATATTGCGGGCCTCACAAGTCTGACGGATTATCTCCCTGGTTCTAAAAGCCACTTCTCCTTTCAAAACATGATAACGATATTTCGTAACCCATACGAAATGATACTGGATATCATAGATCGTGTGAGGCCCCTTGCGATATTCTTTGCTTATGGCGATAACCTCCCATGAGCAAGTTTACCACGATCCCTTAACTGCTGAAGCCTTTCGCCTGAAAGGCGAAGGTTTTAGACCTGGCGCATGGAAAA
>PQXD01000012.1:0-20328 GCA_003194485.1 Deltaproteobacteria bacterium | reverse complement strand
CCTGGCTATGGTGGTATTTTTACCCATAGCTTGAGAAAAGACGATCACAGCTTGCCTCTGAAGGCTCAAAAGAGCCTCCTGTGCTGCGTCACAAAATTCGCCTGCGCTTATATGAAATATCCAGGGCCTGCTCAATTTCCTTGACACCCCTGGTAAATCTTGTTATCAACTTCAACGCCTTGAGAATAGATTTACATATAATTTTAGCGATATTTGGGGAGGCGCGTAGCTCAGGGGGAGAGCGCTACCTTGACGCGGTAGAAGTCGGCGGTTCGATCCCGCCCGCGCCTACCAGTCCGTTGCTTTTGTCCTTCCCTGGAGATATTTTGAAAAGGCATCTTTTTAGCCCTCACACTGGGGCAAGGATGCCTTTTCTGCTTTGAACAGAGAGATCCGATGCCAGAGACTGATACAGATACTATCACTGTAATCTTTAATGGTCGGGACACGGTACAGGTTGCAAGCGGGACTCCTGCTTCGGGGCTTTTGGCCAGCATGCTCAGCAGGAATAGTGCAAAAAAGGTGATCCTTGTCCGGATCGACGGGGAATTAAAGGATATCTCCACGCCCCTTACGCGTGACTGCAGAACGGAGCCTGTATTCCCAGGTGATGATGATACCCTTGAGGTATTGAGGCATACTGCCGCACATATTATGGCCCAGGCCGTAAAGGAACTTTTCCCGGATGTACAGATAGCTATAGGTCCGGCAATAGAAAACGGGTTCTACTATGATTTTGATTACCAGAGACCCTTTACCCCTGAAGACCTTGAAAAGATAGAGGCCAGGATGGAGGAGATCGTAAAGAGGTCTCAAGACATAACAAGACAGGATATATCCATAGATGATGCAAGGAAACGTTTTGAGAAACTTGGAGAAAAATACAAAATCGAGATCCTGAATGAACTGGGTAACCAGGGAGAGAAAGAGGTCTCAATATACAGCCAGGGAGAATTCGTAGATTTGTGCAGGGGACCGCATCTCCCTCATACGGGTCATTTGAAGGCCTTTAAGCTGACAGGTCTTGCAGGGGCATACTGGAAGGGGGATGAGACCCAGCCGATGCTTCAGCGCATATACGGCACGGCATTTTTTGATAAAAAATCTCTGAAAGAATACCTGAATCGCCTTGAAGAGGCCAAGAAAAGGGATCACCGGCGCCTGGGCAGGGATCTGGATCTCTTTTCCGTAAATGAAGAGATAGGACCCGGGCTTATCCTATGGCATCCCAAGGGGGGCATTGTCCGCAAGATCATTGAGGACTTCTGGCGCGATGAGCATTTCCGGAGGGGTTACGACATGCTCTTTTCTCCCCATATTGCCCGCAGGGACCTCTGGAAGACCAGCGGCCATTTGGATTTCTACAGCGAGAACATGTATCTCCCCATGGAGATTGACGATGTCAGCTATCAGTTAAGGCCGATGAACTGCCCCTTTCACATAGCGATCTATAACTCCAGGATACGCAGTTACAGGGAACTTCCCATGCGCTGGTGCGAACTGGGTACTGTTTATCGCTATGAGAGGACAGGCACCTTGCACGGACTCATGAGGGTCAGGGGATTTACCCAGGATGATGGCCACATCTTTTGCAGGCCCGACCAGCTCGGCAAGGAAATACACGAAATCCTGGACTTGACCCTGTATGTCCTGAGGGTATTTGGTTTTGACCGGTATGAGATATATCTCTCCACCCGTCCTGACAAGTATGTAGGTTCGGATGAAAATTGGGAGCGTGCAACCGATGCACTCGGGCAGGCCCTTGAGGCGCAGGGACTGACCTATGAAATAGACCCCGGAGAAGGGGTATTTTACGGCCCCAAGATCGATATCAAGATCAAGGATTGTCTGGATCGCTCATGGCAGTGTTCAACCATCCAGGTTGACTTCAACCTGCCTGAGAGATTTGATATGCGCTATATAGGGGATGACGGCCGGCCCCATACGCCGATCATGGTACACAGGGCCCTGCTTGGTTCTCTGGAACGGTTCTTCGGTGTGCTGATCGAGCATCATGCCGGTGCCTTTCCCCTGTGGCTGGCCCCTTTTCAGGCCATTGTCGTGACTGTAACTGACAGACAGGATCAGTGGGCGGAATCGGTTGCTGAAAGACTCAGGGCCGCCGGTGTCAGGACAAAAACAGACTTCAGGAACGAAAAACTGGGCAAAAAAATCCGGGAGGCCCAGCTTGAAAAGATCCCATATATGTTGATAGTTGGCGATCAAGAAGTAAGGGACATGACAGTCAGCCCCCGTACCAGAAAGGGGCAGAAACTGGCAGCCATGTCCGTTGATGACTTTGTCGCCATGGTGAAGAAAGAGTGCCGGAGAGTCTTTAAAGGATCTTGCCGTGGTGAGCGGCTAATTTAGAAACAGGAGGTGTAGTATCGCAAGAGAAATTCCAGTCAAGGTAAATTATCGGATCAGTGCCAAGGAAGTACGACTCATTGGCAAAGATGGGAAGCAACTGGGAGTAGTAACTCGAAATGAGGCCCTGGCCAAGGCAGAAGAACTCGGATTAGACTTAGTGGAAGTAGCACCACATGCCCAGCCACCGGTCTGCCGGATCATGGACTACGGAAAATTCAAGTACGAGCAAAGCAAAAAGGCACAGGAAGCCCGGAAAAAACAGACTATTATTCAGGTCAAAGAAATCAAGATGCGTCCAAGAACGGATGTTCATGACCTTGAGGTAAAAAAGAAGCGAATAAGGCAATTCATAGGTGATGGAAACAAGGTGAAGGTTACAGTGAGATTTCGAGGCCGGGAAAACGCATACCCCGAATTGGGATTCGCTTTGATAAAACGGATCGTGGAAGAGATGTCCGACATCGCCGTCCCTGAAAACGTACCTGTCAAGCAAGGTCCGTTAATGCACACAATACTTGCCCCAAAGGATTGACCTGAGACCATGATGGGATTACTAATTGGGGATTGTGAGTTCATTCAAGACAAGTATAAATGAGGAATTATGCCAAAGACGAAGACCAGACGCGCTGCTGCCAAGCGTTTCAAAAAGACGGGAACCGGGAAGTTCATGTACAGAAAGGCGGGATCGAGCCATCTATTGAGCCACAAGACACGGAAGCGCAAAAGGGTCCTGAAAAATGATACAGAGATTTCTGAATCAAGGGTCAAATCAATTAAGCGAATGATCCCTTTTATCTGATTGTACCCGGTGTTATGTGTAACCGTTCACACTCCCTGGCAGCCAACAGGGAAATGAATAATTACTGTCGTATAGTATGGATTTTGAGATAAGAGGAGCTTAAAAGAAAATGCCACGGGTTACCAGAGGTTTTAAGGCCCATCGTCGTCGCAAGAAGATACTCAAAATGGCCAAAGGCTACAGAGGTGCCAGACGCCTCTGTTTCAAACAGGCAAAGGAGACTGTGGAAAAGGGGCTCTGCTATGCATACAGGGATCGCAGGACCAGGAAGCGCATGTTTCGTCGCCTGTGGATAATCCGCATAAACGCGGCCTGCAGACTGAACGGCACGTCCTATAGCCGTTTTATTGAAGGTATAAGCAAATCAGGGGTTGCCGTAAATCGCAAGATGCTTGCCGATATAGCAGTAACAGACTCCAATGCCTTTTCCTCCCTTGTAGAAACTGCAAAGAGTGCCTGACAAAGAACTGTATACATGCAGGAGCGCCTAGAGGAAATCAAGACCCAGGCCCTTGAAGCCGTAAAATCGGCGTCCAGCGAGGAAGATCTTGAAAATATAAGGGTCAGGGTCCTCGGTCGTAAGGGCGAGCTGACTATGGTTTTAAAGGCCATAGGGAAGCTTTCTGCTGAGGAACGCCCAAAGATCGGACAACTGGCCAACAGGCTCAAGAAAGAGATAGAGACATCCATCAATGCCAGGAAGGAGGCATTAAAGGACGTTCATATCCGCACCTTTATTCCGGAGCTGGACCCCACACTTCCCGGAAGGCAAAGACGGCCCGGCAGATTGCACCCCATCACCCAGGTGATGAATGAAATCTGTTATGTATTTGAAAGGATGGGTTTTACCGTGGCCAAGGGTCCTGAAGTAGAGCTTGACTTTTTCAACTTTGAGGCCCTGAATATCCCTCCTGACCACCCAGCCAGAGACATGCAGGACACGTTTTATATTGATGACAAGGTCCTGCTCCGCACTCATACCTCTCCGGTACAGATACGTGCCATGAAAGAGCAGAGACCTCCGATGCGGGTGATTGCGCCCGGCAAGGTGTACAGGTGCGACTCCGATGTGACCCATACCCCCATGTTCCATCAGGTGGAAGGGCTTATGGTGGACAGGGATGTCTCTTTTGCAGGTCTCAAGGGGGTATTGACCGCCTTTGTCCAACAAATATTTGATCCGGAAACCTCAATACGATTCAGGCCGAGCTTCTTTCCGTTTACAGAACCCAGTGCGGAAATAGACATTCAGTGTGTCATATGCAGAGGCAAGGGCTGCAGGATATGTTCCCAGACCGGCTGGCTGGAGGTGCTGGGAGCCGGCATGGTACATCCGGAAGTATTCAGGCATGTCGGCTACGACACCGAAAGGTTCAGCGGATTTGCATTCGGCCTCGGGGTAGAGCGAATCGCAATGCTCAGATTCGGTATTGACGACATCCGCCTTTTCTATGATAACGACCTGCGCTTTCTTCACCAGTTTTGAATAAGTCCTTATGCGAATCCTGACCTCCTGGCTCAAAGAATTTGTGCAATTTACAGTGCCCGTAGAGACCTTGGCAGAAGACCTTACCATGACAGGTCTCGAAGTGGAGGAGATGGAGTCTGTCTACAAGGGTCTTGCCCCGGTCGTGGTATGCCTGGTTGATGAGACCGTCCCCCATCCCCAGGCATCGCATTTGCGGGTCTGCACGGTAGTTGCAGGTGAACAGAAGTTTGAAGTGGTTTGCGGGGCCCCTAATGTAGAGAAGGGGCAATTGGCCGCTCTGGCAAGGCCCGGGACAGTGCTGTCCGACGGTACGACCGTCAGGTCTTCCGACATCCATGGGATACGCTCTGATGGAATGCTCTGTTCAGAGTCTGAACTTGGTATCGGCGATGATAAAACAGGGATCCTCATATTGGAGCCGGTCCCTGGACGCAGGACAGGGGACTCCCTTGTGGATGTTCTGGGGCTTAAAGATTGGGTCCTGGATATTGCCGTTACGCCAAACCGCCCTGACTGTCTCAGTGTCCTGGGAGTTGCCAGGGAAGTATCCGCCATATATGGCATCCCTCTATCAATTCCCCAATCGTCAAATCGTCAAATCGTCAAATCGTCAAATCGTCAAATTCCTATCTCCATAGAAGACCCTGATCTGTGCGGCAGATATACGGCTGCCGTAATGGAAGGGATCAGGATCGGCCCTTCCCCTCACTGGATGGCTATGAGGCTGCAGGCCAGTGGCATCAGGCCGATAAACAATGTAGTGGATGTAACCAACTACGTGCTGATTGAACTCGGACAACCGCTCCATGCCTTTGATCTGGACAGATTGACAGGACCGGCTATTGAAGTCAGGACAGCAAGGCCCGGAGAAAGTGTAAGGACCATTGACGGAAAGCACAGAGAGCTGCGGCCGGACATGCTGGTCATTGCAGATGCGGAGAAGCCCGTGGCAGTGGCTGGTGTCATAGGCGGAGCCGAAACCGAAGTCAATGACGACACAAAGCGGATACTCATCGAAAGCGCATGGTTTACTCCAATCCAGGTAAGGAGGACATCCAAGGCCTTAAAGACGATTACAGAGTCATCATACCGGTTTGAGCGGGGTGTTGACCCGGAGGGAGTGATAAAGGCACTTTGCAGGACAGTGAAACTTATTGATCAGGTGGCAGGCGGATGTCTGGCCGGAGAGATCAAGGACGTTTATCCAAGACCTTATAAGCCCAGACGACTGTCTCTTCGCCCCGAAAGGGCCAACAAGCTCCTCGGCACAGGAATTGAGCCCGGACGGATAGCCCAGTTTCTGGAAAGGATCGGTATTGAGCTCGGCCATGTTGACGATAGAAAAATCAAAGGAATGGTGCCTTCATATCGCTATGACCTGAAAGAAGAGATTGATCTGGTAGAAGAGATAGCCAGACTTCACGGCTTTCCGAGTATTCCGACCCGGGTACCCAGTGCCGGAATAGCCACACCGGCCCCGGAACCGTCTCAAGGACTTGTTAACAGGATAAAAAATATCCTTTCATCCCAGGGCATGACCGAGGTGATCTCATACAGTTTTATGTCACCAGAAGATATTAAGGCCTTACGTCTGGACAAGGATGACCGAAGGATGCAGATGGTAAGGATCAGGAATCCCTTGAGCGATGACCAGTCAGTAATGAGGACCAGCCTGATCCCTTCGCTGATGGGGACAGCAGCAAGAAACCAGGCCCAACGGAACATGGACCTTGGTCTTTTTGAACTTGGCACTGTATTTTATGCACAAGGAACGGGCGAGCTTCCCGATGAGAAACAGAAAATAGTCGCCCTGTATACAGGGTTGCGCCATCCTGAATCATGGTCATGGCCCAGGGAGCGGGTAGATCTCTTTGATTTAAAAGGAGTTCTGGAAGGGCTGCTCCAGGCCCTCGGGATCTCCGGGTGGAAAACCGTACTTGAAACACCGGATGATCCTTTTTATCTGCCAGGCACCTCTGCCAGGATAGTATGGGGCAAAAATTCCATCCTGGGCAGTTTCGGGCAAATCGATCCGAATGTTTTGGAATTTTGGGATATAAACGGGCCGGTATTTCTATTTGAGCTCTCTTTTGATGCCCTGGAAACAGCCGCATCCCGGCGACGCAAATTCATTCCTCTTGCCAGGTATCCTGCTGTAGAGAGGGATATCGCGGTAATTGTCCGGGACGGGCTTTCTGCTCAAGATCTCATGGAATATATTTCAGCTCAGGCCCCGGATTTTCTTGAAAAAGTGCGGATATTTGATGTATATAGAGGGAAACCTGTCCCAAAAGGCTCAAAGAGTATAGGCATGCGGTTTACATACAGGGCCCCGGATCATACGCTCTCGGACCATGAAGTCTCAGAGGTACATGACCCACTGGTGCGCTCTGTTCTTCAATTCTATAAGGCAAAGCTGAGGGACTGATGGGGACCTTGACCAAGCGGAAAATCGCTGAAGCAGTCAGCAATGAACTTGGTTATTCCTTGCGTGTCAGCCTGCAACTGGTCAATGAGATCTTCAACCAGATCAAGGCGTCACTGGCCGATGGCGATCAAGTGAAGATCGTAAGGTTTGGTACTCTGCGCAGTGTAAAGAAACCGGCACGCAGAGGAACCAGTCCGGTTAATGGAGAGCCGATTATTATTCCTCCCCGGCGTACAGTGGCTTTCCACCCCAGCCGCTTACTTAAGAGGATCGTAAATGCCAGAGACGGGGAAGAAATATTACCGGATAGGCGAAGTGAGTGAACTGGTCGGGGTTGAACCCCATGTGCTTCGCTACTGGGAAGGTGAATTTCGCCAAATCCGTACCCACAGGGTTTCAAAACAGCGTCTTTACAGAATAGAAGACATAGCTCTTATAAGGCGCATAAAAACGCTTCTTTATAATGAAGGATTTACTATAGCCGGTGCCAGGAGGCGGATTGCGGCAGAACAAAAGACAAAGGATTCCGGAGACAGGACCAGTGAATTGCTCAAAGAAATCCGGCATGAACTAATTGCTATCAGGGAAATAATCGGCCCATGCAAATAATGGATAACAGCCAGTATCAAAAACTCAAACGCCTCAGGCAACGGATTGATAAAATAGACGCAAAGCTTGTACGCCTGCTCCAGGAACGCCTGGAGGTGGCAGAGGAAATCGGACGGACTAAGGCTGAATCCTCCCGGCAGCCTCTTGATCTGTCTCGCGAACGGGAAGTCATTCAACACATTCTGAGACAAAATGCCGAAAAATTTTCCCCTGAAAGCCTGAGGGTCATCTTCGGAGAGATCATATCTGCCTGCAGGAACGCACAGCGGCCTGCCAGGCTGGGATATCTCGGCCCCGAGACAACCTTTACCCACATGGCCGCGGCCAGGTTATTCGGCCATGCCCCTGAGTTTGTTCCCCTATGGAACATAACCGAGGTATTTGAAGAGGTAGAACGTGAACGTATTGACTATGGAGTGGTACCAGTAGAAAATTCGGTAGAAGGGACTGTAGCCCTGACCCTGGACGGGCTTTGCGACTTCAAGGTCAAGGTATGCGGGGAAGTCTATCTACCCATCTCCCACGACCTCATCAATCAGAGCGGCAGAACAGACAGTATCCGCCGCATTCTTTCCCATCCCCATGCCTTGGCCCAGTGCAGGGGATGGCTGCAACGTAACTTGCGGGCGGTCCCGACAGAAGAAGTGGTCAGCACTGCCCAGGCGGCCCGCTGGGCAGCGGTTGATTCCTCCGTGGCGGCCATTGCCAGTCCCCTGGCGGCCCGCACATACAACCTTCAAACTGTTGCCAGACACATAGAGGATTTTGCAGGAAATACCACGCGGTTTCTGGTCCTCGGGCATAAATGTCCCAAGCCAAGCGGGAAAGACAAGACCTCCCTGCTCTTAAGCCTTGAGGATCGTCCGGGTTCTCTGTTCAAGTTGCTGGAGCCCCTGGCAAAACTTGGGATAAACCTCACCAAGATACAGTCCAGGCCGGTAAAGAACGAGCCCTGGAGATACCTGTTCTATGTAGATATTGCAGGCCATATAGAAGACCCGACCGTGCAGGATGGAATCAAGGCCATCAAAAAAGGTTGCACCTTTCTGGAATGGCTGGGCTCGTATCCCATGGGGGAAACGACACACAAGAATGAATGAAGATAAGAAGGCATTGGAAAAACCCTGGGGCGGTAGATTCCAGGAGGCCACAGAAAAAATGCTGGAGGAATTTTCAGCCTCTGTCCACTATGACCACAGGCTGTATCGTCAGGACATAGCAGGCAGCAAGGTCCATGCCCGCATGCTGGCAAGACAGGGGATTATCTCGGATAAAGATGCAGAGGAAATTGTTAATGGCCTGGTCGAGATAGAAGAAGAAATAGCGTCAGGAAAATTTAACTGGAGCCCAGAGCTTGAGGATGTACACATGAATATCGAACAGGCCCTGGTCAAGCGCATCGGAGAGGCCGGGAAAAGGCTCCACACTGCCAGAAGCCGTAATGATCAGGTTGCTGCAGATATCAGACTCTACCTGAGGGAAGAAATCGATCGCCTGGATAGACTCCTTTCATTGCTGCAGAAAGCGCTCCTGCACCAGGCAAGGACCCACCAGGACCTGATACTCCCGGGCTACACCCATCTCCAGAGAGCACAGCCCATTCTCTGGCCGCATCACATGCTCGCCTATTTCGAAATGTTCAGCCGCGACAGGGACAGGCTCCAAGACTGCAGAAAGAGAGTAAATATTTGTCCCCTTGGAAGTGCGGCCCTGGCCGGAACCGGTTTCCCGATAGACAGGGAATATGTGGCCGAGGAGTTGGGTTTCCAGGGTATTACTGCTAACAGCCTGGATGCCGTAAGCGACCGGGACTTTATTGTTGAGTTCCTGGCAGCGGCAGGCATTATAATGGCCCATTTGAGCAGGATGTCTGAAGAACTGATTCTGTGGACCTCTGCAGAGTTCGGCTTTGTGGATCTGCCTGACGGCTTCTGTACCGGCTCAAGCATCATGCCCCAGAAAAAGAATCCTGATGTGCCCGAGTTGGTCCGCGGAAAGGCCGGCAGGGTCTATGGCCACCTGATATCTCTTCTCACTGTTATCAAGGGCCTTCCGCTTGCCTACAACAGGGACCTCCAGGAAGACAAGGAGGCGCTTTTCGACACAGTTGATACTGTATGTGCCTCAGTGGAGATAATGGCTGCCCTGGTGGCCAAACTGGTCCCAAGGAAAGAGCATATCTCCCGGATCGTGACACAGGGCTTTCTCACCGCCACGGACCTTGCTGATTACCTTGTGAAGAAAGGAATGCCTTTCAGGCAGGCCCATTCAGTGGTCGGCAAGGCAGTCTCACATTGTATTTCCCGGGGCAAGGAGCTTACTGATCTGAGTCTTGAAGACCTGAAGGCCTTTTCTCCTCTCATCGATGAGGATATATTCAAGGTATTATCAATAGAGGGCTCTGTGGAAATCAGGCGCTGCCCGGGAGGCACAGCACCTGAGCGAGTAGCCGAGGCCCTGACAAAAACAGAGAAAAAGATAATGAGAGCTGGTAAATGAAAAATGCCGACTCATGAATAATATCCTCCATATTTTTTCCTGTAAAAGGTTAATTATTTTTGCCTTTTGTATTTTAATAGCGTCCTGTGGACGCAAGGCACCTCCTGTCCCTCCCGGTACCCTCCGGCCAAAGGCTATCAAGGACTTGAGCTATAAGATTATCCCGGACGGCGTTGAGCTGAAATGGAGTGTTCCCGTAAGAAACAGGGACGGCAGCCCACTTGTCAGGATCAAGGGCTTCAGGCTGTTAAAGGCGGAGATCCCTCTTGAGGAATATTGCGAGGGGTGTCCTCCTCCTTTTGGGCAGCCTATTGATATCCCCTTTGAGGCAGAACCGGAAAAGGCAAGGAAGATGGTCTATGAAGACCGAACCCTTCGTTCCGGCATGCAATATATATATAAAGTCTATACTGTAAAGGGCTGGCTGAATGTCAGCGACACGTCCAATCAGGTCTCTCTGGCCTGGCACGTTCCGCCATCCGCGCCTCTGGGATTAACGGCTCAGCTGACCGGAGACGGAATTTATCTTTCCTGGCAGGCACCTTCTAAGTGGACGGATGGCACGTCCGTAGATAGAGAACTTCTATTCAGGATCTACCGTGCCAGGACAGGGACGGATAAATGGAAGAGTCTCCATGGCTTAGTGGATTCCACAGGCTATCTCGATCCCCGGGCAAAAAAGAGGGCCGGTTATAAATACAGGGTGGCAGCCGTTCTGCCCTATCATGGCACTGAGATTGAGGGGCCCTGTACGCATGAAGCCATGGTTCAGCCAAGAGATCTCAGCCCTCCGCCGGCACCTGTGGGCCTGGTTGCCGTTCGGTCTGCCGATGGAGTTAAACTATTCTGGCGGGAAGAAACAGGATCTGACGTTTCAGGTTATATTGTATACAGAAAAGGACCGGGTGAACTGATATATAGACTGAACAACAAGCCCATACCGGTATCCAGATTCCTGGACCGGACTATATTGCCCAGAGGATTATATTCGTATTGGGTAACCGCAGCGGACAGGGCAGATCCGCCAAACGAAAGCACCTGGTCCGACACCGCTGAAGTGGAAATTGGCAGAGAAAGGCCGTAACAGTTTATAGATTCAAATGCAGAAGGCACGAAAAGAGAAAAACGATCTTGAACGGTAAACCCTGAGCCTGTGAACATGTAAATATTCGGAGAACCCGTGGTCCACTGAGGAAGTTGCCATCCGTGCCCTGCCGCAGGAGCGGTTTGCCTTTTGCAGGGTTTCGATCGCGGGCCGGATTGCACTGCCTCTCCGGTCTGCAATGAGTGAGCTTTGAAACCCGGAAAAAGGTAACCGCTTCAAGGCAGGATATAACGGGTTCACTGAATATTTACGTGAACATCTACGAAAAATGAATCACTTCAATTATAAAGGCAAAGAGCTGTACTGCGAAGATGTACCTGTAAAGGAGATAGCCAGGAAGGTAAAGACTCCTTTCTATCTGTACAGCTCAGCTGCCCTGAAACGTCACTTCAATGCCTTTGACAGGGCACTTTCCGGGCACCCGCACCTGATATGCTTTGCCGTCAAGGCGAACAGCAATATGGCTGTATTAAATCTCTTGGGGAAATTGGGAGCCGGCGCTGACATCGTCTCGGGAGGGGAGCTTCACCGGGCACTCAAAGCGGGAATTCCGGCAGACAGGATAGTATACTCCGGTGTGGGTAAGACCGAAAAGGAGATCCGCGAGGCTGCAAGTGCGGATATCCTCATGTTTAATGTGGAGTCTATGGAAGAGCTTGATGCCATCTCCAGACAGGCACGACGTCTTAAATGCCGTGTCAGGATCTCCTTCAGGGTAAATCCTGATGTGGATCCTAATACCCATCCATATATCTCCACAGGCCTTAAAAAAAACAAGTTCGGACTACCCATATCCCAGGCCCTCGAAGCCTATTACGTTGCATCGGACAGAGACGAACTTGAAGTAGTAGGGATCGACTTCCATATAGGCTCACAACTGACTCGGATCGAGCCCTTTGTGGATGCAATAAGGAGAATTAAGCCGTTGCTGCAGGAGCTTGATGCCTCTGGAATAAGACTCAAGTTCATCGATGTTGGTGGAGGCCTTGGCATAAGATACCGGGACGAGACTCCACCCGAGCCTGACGCTTACGCCAGGGCACTCCTGTCTGAGGTCAAGGATCTTCCTCACTGCCTGATTGTAGAGCCTGGACGATCCATCGCCGGCAATGCCGGTATTTTGGTAACAAAAATACTATACATCAAAGAGACTGAAGGAAAGCGGTTTTATATAGTTGATGCCGCCATGAATGACCTTGCCCGTCCCGGTCTATACGAAGCATACCACGAGATCCTGCCTGTAATAAAGACCGATACGCATCTACATCCGGCAGACATAGTGGGGCCCATATGTGAGACAGGGGACTTTCTCGCCAGGGAACGGCCCATGCCGGAGCTTAATCAAGGCAGTTTACTAGCGGTCATGAGCGCCGGGGCTTATGGCTTTACCATGTCTTCCAATTATAACTCAAGGCCAAGGGCTTCAGAAGTCATGGTAAGGGACGGTCACTTCAAATTAATCAGAAAGCGTGAGACCTATGCAAGCCTTTTGCGGGGAGAAACCATTTGGTGATTTATTATGAAATCCATCTCTTTTAAAAAAATGCACGGGAGTGGAAATGATTTCATCCTGATAGACAACCGGGAAGGCAATTTAAAAGACTCCCAATGGCCTGATCTGGCTGTACGTCTGTGCAGGCGTAAGTTTGGAGTGGGAGCAGACGGGCTCATAATAATTGAGAATTCCCGCAGGGCGGATTTCAAATGGCATTTTTTCAATGCCGATGGCAGCCGGGCAGAGATGTGCGGAAACGGCGGGCGTTGCGCAGCCCGATTCGCTTGCATGACAGGCATTGCCCCGCGGAAACTCAGTTTTGAAACAGAGGCGGGAATCGTACACGCAGAAGTCAGGGAATCCACTGTAAGGCTTCAGCTTCCACAACCGAAGGACCTCAAGCTTGACATACCGGTGAAAATAGGCGGCAAAACACTTATTCTCCATTGCCTGAACACCAGCGTACCCCATGCGGTATATTTTACGCCGGACCTGGAATCAGTCCCTGTATTAGAGTGGGGACGGCTCATAAGGTTTGCTTCCCGCTTTCAGCCCGCAGGTACTAATGCCGACTTCATCCAGATATCCAACAGAAACAATATCCTGATCCGGACCTATGAACGTGGAGTCGAGAATGAGACCATGGCATGCGGTACCGGGGCAGTGGCCGGTGCCATACTTTCCGCCTGCAAAGAACTGACAGAGAGCCCGGTCAACGTAAAGACACGTGGTGGCGAAGTGCTGACTGTCCGCTTCCATTTGGATGGGCAAGAGGTCAGGGATGTCTTTCTCGAAGGTGAAACGGTTCTGGTCTACTCGGGACAAATTGAAAGGAATATATTTTCTTGAGAGCCGTTTGCAAAACTCAAGATTTTGTTCGAGGGCAAGGCGCGAGGAGGAAAAAACGCGGAGCGTACTTGGGTACGTGAGCATTTTTGACGACGAGCAACGCAGCCATCGGGCAAAAGATGGGTTTTGCAAGCGGCTCTTGAATCAATACCACTGCCATATAGGCCCATCGGCAGGAACGGGCTGTTCCGCACTTGATGTCTGCGGGGTAGCTGCAACCTGTTCCTCTATGGTCTCGGTTTCCGGTGGCGGATAGGAAAGGGTTGAAGCAGGAGCCGGAAGGAGGGGTTCGGGCGGCATTACCGGAAGCGCATGAGTATATGATTTTTTGTCTGGGAGCGCAGGAATCAGTCGGTCAGGATGCATTCTTGCAATCATGAGGTCTTCATCCTGGGCTGTTTCCTCTTTTTGCAATTTCTGGGGAGCCTTCTGCCCGCCCCTGTCTCCAGATTCTGCTGTTACGGATTTCGGACCATTCAGGATGCGGTTTGCTGCCTGGGTTGCAAAATCCTCCATCCTGGATGGCACTTCATCAAGAGACGCAGGAGAAAAGACAAGAGAAAATATTGGAGATTCGGAATCTACCCGCAGCAAGTTCATGTCTATCGTTATATTTTCCCCTTCTGCTTTTACCTTGCCGGCAACGACATAGTCCACCCCGAGCTTGCCGGCAATGTCTCCTGCATTCAGGGGAGAAATAAGTCCCTGTCTTTTGTCAGTCATACGTTGTATCTCAAAGGAGTCCATAACGAAGATTCTTTCCGAGGCCAGCCTGCTGATCAAAACTTCCTCTGCGGCAGGGCCAACATAGGAAAAAGGACCTGCGGAACTGATATCAAACGGAAGCACCGCTACCTTGACCTCATCAAGAGCAGCTTCGGCATTTACAGGGCAAAAGGTACAGAAAAAAAACAGGCTCAGGCAGAGCATAAATATGTCCGGAATACTATTTTTCATCATATTCAGTCCCTTTTTTTCCAGGGCCTGGAGAATCAAAGTTCTCTCAAGGTTTCCAACAGCGGTACTGAGAGAAAGTCCATCTTCAGGCAAAATAGCCATGTCTCTGGCTGCAGGTTGTCCGGATGACCCCGAGATACCGTCCGGAATATCTCCAACTGTTATCATGGGGCCTTTGGCAAGTATCACCATGCGCTCTAATATATTTTCGAGTTCCCTCACATTGCCTGGCCAGTCGTAGCCTGTCAGGCACCTGATGGCATCCTCTTCTATACCTTCTATGCGTGTCCTCGTGCCGGAACAGAATTTCAGCAGGAAATGCTGAATCAACAGGGGGATATCCTCCGGACGTTCCTTCAATGGGGGTATGTGTACAGGGATCACATTCAGGCGATAGTACAGATCATCTCTGAAACTACCTTTATGAACAGCCTCTTCAAGATCAATATTAGTGGCTGCAATAATCCTGGCATCGACATGGATGGTCCTGACTCCCCCGACCCTTTCAAACTGACGTTCCTGCAGGAAACGCAGGGCTTGACCTGGAGGGCCGGGCTCATCTCTCCGATCTCATCCAAAAAGATCGTTCCCTTGTTGGCAAGCTCGAACCGGCCTATCTTGGTACTTACCGCATGGGTAAATGCACCCTTTTCATGGCCAAAGAGCTCGCTTTCCAGGAGTTCCACAGGTATGGCGGCACAGTTCACGGGGATGAACGGCCTGTCCTTGCGTCCACTTTTATAATGCAGTGCATGGGCAATAAGCTCTTTCCCTGTACCGGATTCGCCGGTAATCAGGACCGTACTGTCCGTTACGGCAACTTTTTCCACCAGCTCAAAGACCTTCCGCATTGCCATGCTGGTGCCCACTATGCTTTCAAAACCGTGGATGTTTTGCAGTTCCTGCCTGAGTGACCGGTTCTCCCTCCTGAGTTCTCTGACTTCAAGGGCTTTATCTACTGTGATAATGACCTCTTCCAGCCTGACAGGCTTTGTGAGGTAGTCAAAGGCACCTTGACGTATGGCCTCCACTGCCCCGTGTATGGTCCCAAAACCGGTAATTATTATACAGATGGTCTCCGGGGAATGTTCTTTAAGAAAGCACAGGACCTCCATTCCGCTCTTTCTGGGCATGGCAAGGTCGGTGATCACTGCATCGAAAAATTTCTTCCTGATTTTCTCTATGGCTTCTTGCCCGTCACAAGCCATGTCTACAGTAAAGCCTTCACGCTTTAAGACTTCCGATATGCTGAATCTGATTTCAGGAGCATCGTCTGCTACCAGAATTGATTCGTTCCGCATATTCACTTTGCCCATCCTGACATTTCTGACATTAGGATCCCCTGCAAAACACATGGATTTTACAGGGGATCTATTGATTGATAAAATTACATAAGGCCTGAAAGGGTGTCAATTAACTTATGACGGTTTTTTGACACACTTCTCCTGTCAAATCTCTCTGATCTTCCTAAAGTTTTCATCTCTTTTGCCGATATATACAATGAAAACAAACAAAAATCCAGGACCGGAAAGGGGGACAGAAAAATTAATCGGTCCGAAAGGTCAAAATAAACAAAGGGCAAGGACGCCCGAAACAAAAACTCAATTTCAAGGAGGAATAAAATCATGGCAATGGTAATTAACACAAACATCGCGTCACTTAACGCGCAGAGACAACTGGGAAAGACCCAGAATCTGCTGGACAAATCCCTGCAGAGGCTCTCATCCGGCCTGCGTATTAACAGCGCCAAGGACGATGCTGCAGGGCTTGCGATCTCAAACAGGATGACCTCGCAGATCCGCGGCCTGAACCAGGCAGTCAGGAATGCCAATGACGGTATTTCTTTGGCACAGACGGCTGAGGGGGCTTTGCAGGAATCGACGAATATTCTTCAGCGGATACGGGAGCTGGCTGTGCAGTCCGCCAACGACACTAACACTGCATCTGACCGCTCATCTCTTCAAGCTGAAGTTAGCCAGCTCCAAGCCGAATTAGATCGCATCGCGCTTACGACCACGTTCAACGGACAAAGACTTCTTGACGGCTCTTTTAACGGCGCCACCTTCCAGGTGGGTGCATATGCTGGTGAAACCATTTCTGTTGACGTATCCAGTGCGAAGGCATCCTCCATTGGCCACATCGCATCCGAAACGGGTAGTCGTGTCACCGGCGCTGTCAACTCCATGACCGTTGCAGTCGGAACCGGTGATGCGGTCACCGTGAACCCCAGTGGAGATTATGCCGTCTCGGGAGACACCTACAGATCGGGGACATCCGCTTATGCGATCGCCGCTGCCATGAATGATGCGGGTATCGCGGGTCTGCAGGTGGATGCATCAACAAGCGGTTACACAGAATTGGATGGCGGCGCCATTGCAGGTGATCAAGCGACTTCGACCTATAGCTTAACCATTAATGGGGAAGCTATTTATACTAATGAAGACGTTAATAGCACTGATGGTAAAACAATTACTGCTTCAGAGTTACGCGATGCAATCAATGCTCACTCAAGTGATACGGGTGTGGTTGCTACTTTGGATGGAAGTACAATTACACTTACTGCGGAAGACGGTGCCGATATTGTAGTTGATGAAACGTTCACTGATTTTACCGATGCGACTCAGGGAATTACAGGTAGTGATGGCGGCACCAAGGAATTCACCGATGCAACCGCTCTCAAGGGGAAAATTACGGTTTCCTCAACTGAGAACCTTACATTCACCAATCAGGGGAATGCCGGTTTGAGTGCCAGCATTGCCGTGGACAGCGACGGTGTCGATGATATTGATATCAGTATCCGTTCGGGTGCAGAATCGGCTCTTCAGCGTGTAGATGCGGCTCTAACAGCCATAGATAGCCTGCGAGGCGATCTTGGTGCTATCCAGAACCGTTTCGAGCACACCATTGCCAACCTGCAGAGCGTCTCCGAAAACGTATCCGCGGCTCGTTCCCGTATCCTGGATGCAGACTTTGCGGCTGAGACGGCCAACCTGACCAAGGCCCAGATCCTGCAGCAGGCGGGTGTTGCCATGCTGGCCCAGGCCAACATGCTGCCGCAGACGGTACTTACTCTGCTTCAGTAATGAGGAAGGCTGAAGGCTCAAAGCTGAAAGTAAATAATAACCCCGGTTAAATACGTTTCACTGTCACTGACGTGAATTTCACGGGGTAAAACCTTAAACCGAAACCCCGCTTCCTGAAAATGGAGGCGGGGTTTTTATTAGACAGGGCAGTAAATTGCGAGACGTGGATTTTTGAGAGGCTTCAGCCGAGGCGGGGAAGAAAGGCAGAAAAGACAATCTGTCTCCGGCGGAAACGAGAGCAAAGCGTAGTTAAGTTCGGTTTTGATCAAAAAGCTGCAATCGTCGCTTCTCCTCATAGACCTTTTCCGAAACAAGCTCCCGAAGCAGGTTCTGGTATGAAGTCATTCCTCTTATACGGGCCAGCCGGCGCAGGTCATCTATAATAGCCTGCGGCAATGAAACTGAGGTTTTCAACAACTTCAGCTTGCCTCCATACTTAGGGACAACCTGCATAGATTCCTTTACAAGCTCGGGTTTTCTGAGGTCAAAGTCCTTTAGACTGTAACGCTTCTCGGTTGCCTGCTTTTTGCTATCTTGTTTGTTTTTCATAAATCCGCCTTTCATTCATATTCATATCCCGTGCATGAATTGGGCGAGCCACTTCGTCGGATTTGTGTTGAAACACGACAAAAAGATGACGTCCGCCAAAGGTCCGTCCCAATAACATACGTCGATCCGGAATCTTCTTGTGTAGAAAGATAACAAATGGAGGGTTATTGAAACATTGCTCGATTTCTTCAGCCGTAACCCCGTGTTTTATTTCATTCTTCCAAATATTATCTTCATCCCACTCAAGATACCGGTAACGTGTGCCCATATGAATCCAATACCGAAATTACGGTATAAAGTCAAGCCAAAACTGAATTCATCAACTATCTCAACAAATATAAAAAGCGCAAAGTAGCCAACTTCGTGTCCAAAAGCTCAAGTTTTTTAATAAAATGCCGATACTAATAGTAATATTAAGGAAATATTAGGCAGGGAGAAACAGGACTGCCTGGGGCTAAGCCACCTGAAATCCCAAAAGGAGTGATTATGTCTATCTCAGTCGGAGGTCTCATATCTGGTCTTGATGTCGACAGTATCATCAGCCAGCTTTCGGCCATACAGCAGCGGCCGATTACTCAACTCCAGCAACGGGAGGCTGATTATCAGGTCAAGTTGACGGCCTACGGTGCGTTGCAGAGCGCATTAGACAGCCTTAAGTCCGCCATGGAGGGCCTGGATGATTCGAGTGATCTTACCAGTTTTTCAGCTACCTCAGGAGATACGGACCTTTTTACTGTATCTGCCAGTGAAGACGCCACGGCAGGCTCATACAGTGTTACCGTGCAGCAGTTGGCTGAGGCGCATAAGCTCACGAGCGCGGCCTTTTCCGATGCAGAAGCCGTTGGTGAGGGGACGATACACCTCAAAGTGGGCGATGCCGATACTGTGGACATCTCTGTGTCTGCCACAGATACGATCGATGACGTGGCAGAGGCCGTAAATGATGCTGAGGCCGGTGTCCATGCATCTGTCATCTTTGATGGAACGGACTATTTTCTCACACTGACTGCCGATGAGACAGGAGCGGAGAATGTTATCAACCTGACTGTCACAGACACGGGGGACGGAAATGATACGGATTTGAACGGGCTTTCCCGTCTGGTCTATGACCAGGGAGTCACTGAAAACCTTTCACAGGCCCAGGAGGCCAAAGACTCAATCATTACCGTTGACGGTGTGACGGATATTCACAGAGATACCAACACAATAGATGACGTGATTGACGGAGTAACCATCACCCTCAAGTCGGCACCTGCCGCACCTGACAACGAGGCCACTCTGACAGTAAGCCGGGACACCTCGGTAGCCGTTTCAAAGATGGATTCCTTTGTCAATGCCTACAATGACCTGCTGGATTTCTTCGACTCATACCAGAGCTATGACCAGGAAACCGGGACAGCAGGCGCCCTTTTGGGTGACGGCACGGCAAACATGATACGCAACCGCCTGAGGAATTTCATTGTAAACACCGTTGCCGGTGTTGACGGGTTCAGCCGCCTGTCTGATCTCGGTATCGCCTTGAATAGTGATGGGCAGTTGGAAGTTGACTCGTCAAAGCTCAACGACGCACTCGATAACCATTTTGACGAGGTGGTCCAGTTCCTTACAAAAACCGACGAAGGCTCTGAGGGCTTTGCGGTACATATGGTCGACGGCCTGGACGACATGCTCGATTCCAGAGACGGAATCCTTGCCGCAAAGAAAGACGGCATTCAGGACAGTATCGATGACATTCAGGACCAGGTGGAGCGAATAGAAATGCGTATTTCTGCATGGGAGACGCGCACAAGGGCCCGGTTTGAGGCACTGGAAGTGCTCCTGGGCCAGTACCAGGCCACCAGCGATTATCTGAACCAGCAGATCGTGAGCCTGCAGAATCTGAATGATTATATATCGAACAGGTAAATCCAGGTATTCAGGCTGAAGGAAGGCAACCGGCCTTCAGCCTGAATATCTGAATATAGAAAGGACTGGATATTTCATATAAGCGCAGGCGAATTTTGTGACGCAGCACAGGAGGCTCTTTTGAGCCTTCAGAGGCAAGCTGTGATCGTCTTTTCTCAAGCTATGGGTAAAAATACCACCATAGCCAGGAT